>NZ_DBNGPQ010000145.1:0-80587 GCF_057122925.1 Umezawaea sp.
TGTGCTCGGTACCGATGTAGCTGTGGTTCAGCAGGCGTGCTTCCTCCTGCGCCAGCACCACGACCCGTCGAGCCCGATCAGTGAACCGTTCGAACAATGTGAGCCTCCCGCCCTGTTCGGGGGATCCGTGGGTCGAGTGTACCCATGGGCCGGCACAACCCATCTCGCGTCCAGAGGTTCGTCATCGGCAGGTCCGGTCCCTGGCGTGAGCGGTTTCCGGGGCGCGGGACCGCTGTCGTAGCGTGCAGCGATGCCCTCGTCGAACCCTCTCCTCCTGCTGCCGGGCATGGACGGCTTCCGGGATCGGGTCGAAGCCACCCTCCTCGGGGCGGTGGCGGCCGAGGACGAGCTCATGGCGCAGATGGGCGGCCACCTCATCACGGCCGGCGGGAAGCGGGCCCGGCCGCTGTTCGCGGTGTGCTCCGCAGCGGTGCTCGTCCCGGACGCGGACGGCGTGAGCGCCGCCGTGACCGACGACGTGATCCGCGGCGGCGTGGCCGTCGAGCTCGTCCAGGTGGGGTCGCTCTGCCACGACGACGTGATCGACGAGGCCGACACCCGGCGAGGGGCCGAGAGCGTGAACGCCCGCTGGGGCAACCTCAAGGCGATCCTGGCCGGCGACTTCCTGCTGGCGCGGGCGTCAGAGATCGCCGCCGGCCTGGCCACCGTCGTCGGCGAGGGCGGCCACCGCCTCACCGTCGCCCAGGCCCAGCAGCTCGCGCTGGCCCGCCTCGTGCTGGCCGACCCGCCGATCGCCGTGCTGGACGAGGCCACGGCGGACGCGGGCAGCGCGGGTGCGCGCGTCCTGGAGACCGCCGCCACGGCCGCCCTGGAGGGCCGCAGCGGCCTCCTCGTGGCCCACCGCCTGACGCAGGCGGCCGGCGCGGACCGGATCGTGGTCCTGGACCACGGCCGCGTGGTGGAGAGCGGAACGCACGCCGACCTCGTGGCGGCGGGGGGCCGGTACGCGGAGCTGTGGGCGGCCTGGTCGGACCAGCGCTAACCGGCCCTCGGGTCCGCGAGCTGCCGCGGCCACGCGTGGGACACGTGCGCGGCGAGCACCGGCACCTCCCGCCGTGCACGGCCCGAGCGGCTCGGGTCTCACCACCAGCGCCACGCCGTGCCCGCCCGCGACGGGCGCTCGCCGCCCCGAGGCGGACCTCGACCCGCTCGACCAGGGCGGTGACGTTCAGCCCGACCACCCTGGCCGGCAGGCGCAGCAGCAGCACGACGTCGGAGGGAACCTCCGGGTGTCGTCCACTAGCCGCCCGCGATCCTGGTCGCCAGCTCCGTGGCGGACGTTCGGTCCATCGTGCCCGAGGAGATCTCGAACGTGGTGCCGCGCAACGGCTCCCGCACCACCGGTGCGGACACGACGGCGCCGTCCACGAGGATCGCGACGCGCTGGTCGACCGCGGACCCGGTGAGCGCGGCCCAGCGGTTCGCGCCCTCCCCGGTCAGCACCACCTCGACGACGAAGGCCGAGCCCGTCCCGCCGAAACCCACCTCGGCGGTCTCGACGTCGACCCCGGTCAGGGCGGCCGGTCCGAGGACGAACCTCTCGCCCCCGCCGACGTCGCAGGCGGTGCGGTGCTCGGTCGGCCCGGCCGGGGCGGTGGTCGCGCAGTCGAAGTCCAGCGCGGGGTCCGCGGTGCTGTCCCGGACGACCGCGCGGATCTCCAGCGTCGACACGCCCGCGCCCGCCCAGTGCCACAGGCCGAAGAGCCCGACCGCCGCGACCACCACGGCCGCGGCGGCGGGCACGGCCGCTCTCGGCTCGACCACCCGAGGGCCCAGCGCGGTCACCGCGACCACCACGAGCACGAGGACCGGCGTGACGCCGAACGCGAAGTCCTCGCCGACCGACCGGGCGACCGCCGTCGGCGAGCACGGGTCGTCCGCGCAGGACGTCAGGCGCACCACCCACGCCCACAGCACGGCGAACAGCCAGCCGCCGACCAGGGCCGCGGCGGGCACGGCGTAGGCGAGGAAGCCGGGCACCCGCCGGGCGCGCGGGTCGACGCGGTACCGGGCCCGGCCCACCGCCGCGAGCCACAGGCAGAGCAGCACCGCCCCGAGGACGAGCGCGACGAGCGGTGACGGCCGCAACGGGACCGCGCCCGCGCCGAAGGTGAACACGGCCGGGAACAGGGCCAGGTAGCTGCCGAGCACCAGCCCGACGGCCAGCGCGGCGGCCGACAGGAAGGGGCGGGCTCCGCCGAGCCAGGTCGACCGCCAGATCCCGAACGCCGTGAACAGCGTCACCAGGAGACCCACGACGGCACCGGTGACGACGGGCGTCGAGTCGGCCGGTCCCAGGATGCCCCGCAGGGTGACCAGCGCCGACCCCGCGGCGGCGGCACCGAGCAGCAGCCGGGTCGGGGCCGCCACCAGCAGGCGTCCCGGATCGGCCAGCACCGCGGCGCGCGCGGCCCCGCCGGGGTGGCGGCGCAGCCACGGCCGCACGCCGGGGGCGTCCCCGACGGCGGTGAGCAGTCCTTCGACGCCGTACCGCGCGGCCAGCAGGTCGGCCTCGTGCTCGCGCGCCCGCAGGAACGCCCGCGCCACCAGCTCCACGACCAGCACCTGGCCCAGCACGACGAGCGCGGCCAACGCGGACGAGCCGGTGGAACGGTTGCCGTGCACCAGGTCCAGCACGACGGCGAACAGCACGAAGAACCCGATCGGCAGGTTGCTCGTCCGCAGGAGCCTGCCCAGCTGGGCCCAGCCGACGTCACCCGCGCGCAGGTGCGCGAGCTCGTGCCGGACCACCGCCGTGAACACGGTCCGGCCCTCGTCGCTCACGGTGCACAGGCCGAGCAGTTCGGGGCCCAGCAACAACAACGGCCTGCCGCGACCGCTCGCGACGAACGCGCGACTGCCGAGCCCAGGACCGAGCCGGACGTCCGGCGGATCGTCCAGCCGAGCCTCGCGCACCAACCGGTCGAGCAGGCGCGCGGCGTCGGTGAACGGTGTCCCGCCCACCGGCACCGACCGCCGCAGCCGCCACCAGATGCCGAGCGACCAGCCCGCGAGTCCGGGCACGAGCACGATCTCCAGCTTCCAGACGACGCCGAGGACCGTCACGCCGCCCGCGTCGAACCCGGCGAGCCAGAACGCGGTGAAGACCGCGTTCAACGACACCACCGCCGTCAGCAGGAGCAGCAGGAGCGTCGTGTCCGAGGGGAACGCCCGGACGTCGACGCGGCGCGGGGCACTCACCGCGGGTCGTCGCGTTCGAGCAGCAGCGCCACGACGATCGCGTCCGCCAAGGCCTCCGCCCGTCGCTCCTCGACACCCAGCGCCTTGGCCCGCACCAACGCCGTCGCCCGAACCCTGGCCAACTCGTCGGCGGACCACTCCTGCACGGGCGCCTCGACGGCGCGGCGCTTGACGAGCTTGCGGAACACCTTGCCCGCGCCGTTCTTCACCGCCTCACCGACGCCGTCGGACAGCGCGGTGATCACGCTGCCCGAGACGAGCGCGACCACGGGCGTGATCATCTCGACCGCGTCGCCCAACCCGAAGCCGAGGGGGTCGTCGTGCGAACGGCGGAACGCGCGCTCGGCCCTGGCGGGGTGGTCGAGGTACGGCGCGGCGACCAGGGCGAAGGAGGGGAGTTCGGCGGGGGCGACGGCTTCGACCACTCGTTTGGCCAGGTCGTGGACGGTCACGGTGGTCATCGGCGGCTCCCCTGTGCGGATCAGCGCTGTCGTAGGGGAGACGGTAGCGGGCCGACGGGTCCGGGCCGGGTGCTTCGCGAAGTTCGGGACGGGTCTGGTCCCACCGGCCGTCCGGTGTTGGGAAGCTCTCGCTCGCCGTCGTGCTGTGGCCGGTTTGGCACGGGGCCCGACAAATGTCAGGGGGCGAACCCCCCGAGTAGAATCGGCCACGTTCTCGAACCTCGCCCACGCGGGCAGAAGGTCGGGTGCGGAACTCGGTTCCCCGGGCGCCTGCTTTTGTCGACGCGATCGCCGAACGCACTCAGGTGTTCCCCCGGACCCAGCTCCACCCCGTCCGCCAGCAGAGTCCGCACGACGGGGAGCCTGAACGGACGACGACCGGTGTCGCCGAGCGCGTCCACCCGCACGTGGCGGTCTAAGTGACCGGGACCTCGCCGACGGCGCACCGGCAGACCTCCTCGGGACGCGGCGGGACCCGCCCGGTGCTACGTGCGACGCCCGAGCGGCGCCCCGACGTCCCGCTCACGCCGCCTCAGGCGGGGTGCTGCCGCGCGCCCGGCACGTCGACCAGTTCACGACCGGGCAGCCAGCCGTTCGGGATGTCCGTGGCCCGCCACGCCGACACCCTCAGCCGCACGGCCTCGATCGGCGCGTCGAGGAACGGCTCCGCCTGCGGCACCTTCGCGAGCAGCACCCGGCGCACCTCGTCGGCCTCCTCGCCCGTCACGACGCGCGCGGTCGCCTGCGCCTGGAGGAACGGCTGCGCGGGCGAGCCGGTCGAGATGATCACCGACACCAGCGGCTCCCGCCGGATCGCGGCGAGCGTCCGGCCGCGCTGCTCCAGCACCAGCGACAGGGTGAACAGGCCGGTCTCGGCGAAGTAGGCGCCGTTGACCCACGGGCCCCGGTCGCCGCTGGTCGCCAGGAAGAAGGACTGGTGCGCGGCCAGGGTGTCGCGGACCAGGTCCTCCACCTCGGACGTCGTCTCTAGGGTCGTCATGCCGCGAAAGGTATTCACCGGCTTTCGCGAGATCCCCCCGGTGAGCCGGTTCTTGCCCGTTCGAGGGACACGATCCCGCTCGAACGGGTGTCAGGCGTTCATCGCGTCCCGCAGGCTCTTGGGCCTCAGGTCGGTCCAGGTGGACTCGACGTAGGCCAGGCACGCCTCGCGGGTGTCCTCGCCGAACACCCGGCGCCAGCCCGCGGGCACGTCGACGAACGACGGCCACAGCGAGTGCTGCTCCTCGTCGTTGACCAGCACGAAGAAGCGGCCCTCGGTGTCCTCGAACGGGTTGCTCATGACTCGATCCTCCTGACGTGAACGGACGGGTCGGCGCAGGCGGCGGCCAGCACCTCGACGAGTTCGGCCGCCAGCCCCTCGACCGTCGCGCGGTCGAACAGGTCGGTGGCGTAGATCAGTTCGCAGGGCACGGGTCCGTCGCCCCGCGGCTCGTACAGGCTGAGCACCAGGTCGACGTCCGTGGTCGTGATCGGGACGGCGTCGAACGTGCCGATCCCGCCGTCGAGCACGTCGGCGCGGGCGCGCTCGTGGTGGATCAGCATCACGCTCGGCCGGGGTGCTCCGGCGGCCAGGACGTCCGCGAACGGCACGTCCTGGCGGTCGAACGCGCCGAGGTCGGTCTCGCGGACCCTGGCCAGCAGCTCCGTGAAGCTCGGGTCGCCCGCGGTGTCGGTGCGCAGCAGGACGGTGTTGAAGAAGCAGCCGACCAGGTCGGCCAGCGCCTCGTCGCCCCGCCCCGCGACCAGCGTGCCGATCGGCAGGTCCTCCCCGGCGCCGTGCCGGGTGAGCAGCACGGCCAGCGCGGCCTGCACGACCATGAACAGGCTCGTCCCGGTCTCGCGGGCCAGCCGGTCGATCCCGTCGTGCAGCACCGGGTCCAGCTCGAACTCGACGATGCCCGCGCCACCGGTCGGCGACGCCGGACGAGGCCGGTCGAACGGCAGCGCCAGCGTCTCCGGCGCGCCGCGCAGGACCGTGCGCCAGTGGTCGAGCTGCTGCGCCGCGGCGGTGTCGAGCCAGGCCCCCGCCCACGTCGTGTAGTCGGCGTAGGTGACGGGCAGCGGCGCCCATCCCGGCGCGCGCCCGGCGAGCCGGGCGGTGTAGGCCGTGGTCAGGTCGCGGAGCAGCGGCACGACCGACCACTCGTCCAGCACGAGGTAGTGCGCGGTGAGCAGGAACGCCTGCGCGCCCCCCTCGTCCGTGACCAGGGTGGCCCGGAGCGGGAACGCGCCGTCGCGCGCCAGTTCCGCGAGCCGGGTGTCCAGGTCGCCGGTCACCCGCTCCAGCGCGGGCACGGCGCCGGGGCGCTGCTCGGTGGCCGAGTAGGCGGTGCGCAGCGGCTCGTGCCGCTCCACGACGTCCGCCCACGCCCGCGCCAGCACCTCGGCGTCGAAGCCGTCGGGCGAGCGCAGCGAGAGCGCGTGGTCGTTGGCGCGCCCGCGTTCCCACTGCCAGCGCTGCGGCGGAGCCAGCGGCAGCACCTCGGGTCGGGCCGAGGGCACCAGCGGCGGGCGGGCGTCCGACGCGCCGTCGAGCCGCGCGGCCAGCCCCGCCACCGTCGGCGAGTCGAAGACGTCCCGGATGGACAGTTCGACGCCGAGCGCGGCGCGCACCTGGCCGACGAGCCGCATGGACGACATGGAATGCCCGCCCAGGGCGAAGAAGTCGTCGTGCACGCCGACCGACGGCAGTTCCAGGACGTCCGCGAACAGCTCCGCGACCACCCGCTCGTTCGGCGTCGCCGGGCGGTCGTCGCCGGTGAGCGCCGACCAGTCGGGCCTGGGCAGCGCCTTGCGGTTCAGCTTGCCGTTCGGGGTGAGCGGCAGCGGGCCGTCCAGGGTGAGCACGGTCGCCGGGACCATGTACTCGGGCAGCCGTTCCGCCACGAAGGCCCGCAGTTCCACCGGGTCCGCCTCGCCGACGACGTAGCCGACGAGCCGGGTGATGTCGCCCTCGCGGTCGGCCAGCACCGCGGCCTGGGTGATCGCCGGGTGCCGGGTGAGAGCGGCCTCGATCTCGCCCAGCTCGATCCGGAACCCGCGGATCTTGACCTGGTCGTCCACCCGGCCGAGGAAGTCCAGCGAACCGTCGGCGCGCCACCGCGCCCGGTCGCCCGTGCGGTACATGCGTTCGCCCGGCTCGCCGAACGGCGAGGCCACGAACCGCTCCGCCGTCAGGGCGGCGCGGTTCAGGTAGCCGCGGGCGAGGCCGCGACCGCTGACGTACAGCTCCCCCACCACACCGGGCGGAACGGGCCGCAGCGCGTCGTCCAGCACGTAGACCGTGGTGTTCGGGTCGGGGACGCCGATCGGCACCGCTCCGGACCAGCCGGACCTGGCGCGCCACAGCGTGGAGTTCACCGTCGCCTCGGTCAGGCCGTAGGCGGCGAGCAGGTTGAGCCTGCCCGCCCAGCGGCCGATCACGTCCGGCGGCACGGTCTCGGTGCCGACCAGGATCGTGGACCCGGCGGGCAGTTCGCAGTCCTCCGGCAGCGCGGCGACCAGCGACGGCGGCAGGATCATGTGGGTGATCCGCCGTTCCCGCAGGAAGTCCGTGAGCGCCGGGCCCGCGACCCTCACCTCGTCGGGCGCGAGCACGAGCCTGCCGCCGACGGTGAGCGCCATGGTCAGCTCGAACACCGCCACGTCGAACCCGACGGAGGCGAACTGGAGCACCCGGCTGTCGGTCCTGAGGTCCATCCGGTCGATCGCCGTCGCCGCGAGGCTCGCGATGCCCTCGTGCGGCACGACGACGCCCTTGGGCTTGCCGGTCGACCCGGACGTGTAGATCACGTACATCGCGGAGTCCAGCGCCACCGGCCCGGTGTCCACGGTGGACTCGTCCAGCCCCGCCAGTTCCGCCGCGGTCCCAGGGTCGTCCAGCAGCACCCTCGGCAGGCCGTCGACGGACGGCACCCGCGCGGCCTCGTCCGCCGTGCCGACCAGCAGCGCGGCGGCGGAGTCGGTGAGCATGAACGCGATCCGGTCGGCCGGGTGGGACAGGTCGAGCGGCAGGTAGGCCGCGCCGAGCTTGAGCACGCCGAGGATCGTGGCGACCATCTCGATCGACTTCGGCACCGCGATGCCGACCACGCTCTCCGCACCGACCCCGCGAGCCGCGAGCAGCCGGGCGATCCGGTTGGACAGCGCGTCGATCCGCGCGTAGCTGATCGACCGCGACCGGTCGACCACGGCGACGGAATCCGCGAACTCGGCCACCCGTCGGGCGAACAGGGCGGGGAACGTCTCCTCGGGCACGTCCCGGACGGTGGCGTTGAAGCCGTCCACGACCAGCGCGCGCTCGTCGGCCGACAGCACCTCGATCGCGCTGACCGGGGCGTCCGGCGCGGTGGTGACGGCCTCGACCACCGCGGTCAGCCGTTCGCCGAAGCGGGCGGCGGTCGCCGGGTCGAACAGGTCCGTCGCGTACTCCAGCGCCAGCACCACCGCGCCGGTGTCGACGTGCTCGGTGAAGCTGAACACCAGGTCGAACTTGGCCGAGCGGGTGGTGACCGGCTCCCAGTCGACGTCGAGGCCGGGCAGCTCCAGCCAGTCGCCGGACCGGTTGTGGTAGCCGACCATCACCTGGAACAGCGGGTTCCGGGCGGTCGACCTGGTGGGGTTGACCCGCTCCACGACGGCCTCGAACGGCACGTCCTGGTGCGAGAACGCGGCCAGGTCGGTCTCGCGCACCCGTGCCACCAGCTCGGTGAAGCTCGGGTCGCCGGACAGGTCCGTGCGCAGCACCAGGGTGTTGACGAAGAACCCGACCAGGTCGTCCAGCGCCTCGTCGGTGCGGCCCGCGATGGGCGCGCCGAGCGGGATGTCCACGCCCGCGCCGAGCCGGTGCAGCATCGTGGCCACGGCGGCGTGCAGGACCATGAACATCGACGCGCCGGTCCGCTGGGCGAGTCCGCGCAGGTCGTCGGCGAGCGGGCCGAGGTCGACCTCCAGCTCCGCGCCGCGGAACGACGGCCGCGCCGGGCGGGGTCGGTCGGTCGGCAGCTCCAGCTCCTCGGGCACGCCGTCCAGCGCGGTGGCCCAGTGGTCGAGCTGCTCGGTGGCCAGGTCGCCCTCGCCGAGCAGCTTCCGCTGCCACAGCGCGTAGTCGCCGTACTGCACGGCCAGCGGCGGCAGTTCCGGGTCGCGCCCCTGCGACCTGGCCGCGTAGGCGGCGGCGAGGTCGGCCAGGAACGGCCGGTCGGACCACTCGTCGGTGGTGATGTGGTGCAGCAGCAGGACGACGACGTTCTCCCGAGCCGACAGCCTGCCGACGGTGGTGCGCACCGGCAGTTCGGTCGACAGGTCGAACGGGCGGTCCACGGTGGACGCCACGAACTCCTCGACGTCGAGGACGTCCACCACCTCGACCACCGGCTCGGCGACCGGCACGACGCGCTGGAACGGCACGCCGTCCCGCTCGCCGAACACGGTCCGCAGCGCTTCGTGGCGGGCCATCACATCACCCAGCGCGGCTCGCAGCGCGGCGATGTCCAGCGCGCCCCTGAGCCGCAGCACCAGCGGGAAGTTGTACGCGGAGGATGAACCCTCCAGCTGCTGCACCAGCCACAGCCGCCGCTGCGCGAACGACAGCGGCAGCTCGTCCGGCCGGTCGAGCGGCACGACGGCGGGTCGGGCCGCGGCTCGTGACCCGCCCGCCCGCACCGCGAGTTCCGCGACGGTCGGGGCCTCGAACAGGTCGCGGATCGCGAGTTCGGTCTCCAGCGCCGTCCTGGCCCGGCTGATCAGCCGGGTCGCGAGCAGAGAATGCCCGCCCAGCTCGAAGAAGTTGTCGTCCACCCCGACCCCCGGCACGCCGAGGACGTCCGCGAACAGCGCGCACAGCACGCGTTCCTGGTGCGTCTCCGGGTCACGACCGCTCGCGGCGGAGGTGATCTCCGGCGCGGGCAGCGCCCGCACGTCCAGCTTGCCGTTGACGGTCAGCGGGAACGACTCCACGGCCACGATCGCGGTCGGCACCATGTACTCCGGCAGCCTCGCCTTGAGGGCGGCCCGCAGCGCGGCCGGGTCGGCGGTGCCGACGACGTACCCGATGAGCCGCTTCTTCCCGTCCACCACGACGGCCGCCTGCGCCACGTCCTCGTGCTCGCCCAGCGCCGACGAGATCTCGCCCAGCTCCACGCGGTAGCCGCGGATCTTGACCTGGTCGTCGGTGCGGCCGAGGAAGTCGATGATGCCGTCGGGACGCGACCGGACCAGGTCGCCCGTGCGGTACATCCGGGTGCCGGGCTCGCCGAACGGGTCGGCGACGAACCGCTCGGCGGTCAGGCCGAACCGCTCGTGGTAACCCCGCGCCAGCCCGATGCCCGCGATGTACAGCTCACCGGGGGTGCCCGGCGCGGCCGGTCGCAGGTTCGCGTCCAGCACGTAGGCGCGGGTGTTCCAGATGGCCCGGCCGACCGTGGGCGTCGCGCTGTCCTCCGTGGACGCTCCCAGGGTGTTGATCGTGTACTCGGTCGGCCCGTACAGGTTGTAGCCGTAGGTGCCGGGGGTGTCGCGCAGCCGGTTCCACACGGCGTCGGACACGGCCTCGCCGCCGAGCAGCACCAGCGCGGGCACGTGCCCGTCGAGCAGGCCCTCCTCGATCAGCAGGTGCGCGTAGGTCGGCGTCACGTTGACGACGTCGATCCGGTGCTCGTCGCAGTAGGCGACCAGCGCTTCGGCGTCCCGCCGCAGCTCCTCGTCGCACACGTGCACCTCGTGGCCCTCCACCAGCCACAGCAGTTCCTCCCACGACATGTCGAACGCGAACGACACGGTGTGCGCGATCCGCAGCCGCCGCCCGCCCGCCGCCTCGATGGCCGGGGCGAAGATCGCGCCCTGGTGGTTGAGGTGCATGTTCGTCAGGCCGCGGTACGGCGTGACGACGCCCTTCGGCTTGCCCGTCGAGCCGGACGTGTAGATCACGTACGCCGGGTGCTCCAGGCTGAACGAGACCCCCGGCCGCGTCGTCGGGTACTCCTCCGTCACGGCGGGGTCGTCCAGCCGCACGGTCGGCGCGGTCAGCGCCGCCCCCGTGGACAGCAGGACCACCGGGTCGGTGTCGTCGATCATCAGCTGGAGCCGGTCCAGCGGGTGGTCCAGGTCGAGCGGCAGGTAGGCGGCGCCGGTGCGCAGCACCGCGAACAGCGCCACGACCATCTCGGTCGACCGCGGCAGCGCCAGCGCCACCACGCGCTCCGGGCCCGCGCCGCGCGCGAGCAGCAGGTGGGCGAGCTGGTTGATCCGCCCGTCCAGCTCGGCGTAGGTCAGCCGCTGCTCGCCGAACACCAGCGCGACCGCGTCCGGGGTGCGGGCGACCTGGGCCGCCAGCAGGTCCGCGATCGTCTCGTCCGGCACCGGGTTCGCGCTCGCGCCCCACTCGGCGGCCAGCAGCGCGTTCTCGTCGTCGGTCAGCAGGTCCAGCGTGCCGACCGGGGCCGACACGTCGGCCAGCAGCCGTTCCAGGGCCGTGGTGAAGCGGGTCAGCGCGGTCGACGCGCGGTCGGCGTCGATCAGGTCGGGTCGGTGGTCGAGCGCGATCCGCACCCGGCGCCCCGGCGTGACGACCAGCGTCATCGGGTAGTGCGTCGAGTCGACGCTGCCCACGGCCGTGATGCCGTGGCGTGCCTTGAGCTGTCCGAACCCGTCCTCGTCGGCGAAGTTCTGGAGCACGTACAGCGTGTCGAACAGGGTGGTGTGCCCGCTCTCGCGCTGCACGTCGCCGAGCCCGAGGTACTCGTGGCTCATGAGCGCCGCGCGCTCGGACTGGATGCGCCGCAGCAGCTCCAGCACGGACTCGCGCGGGTCGAGCGCGACCCGCACCGGCACGGTGTTGAGGAACATGCCGATGGCGTTCTCGACGTTGCGGACCTCGGCGGGCCGTCCGGCGGCCGTGGTGCCGAACACGACGTCCTGCCTGCCGACCTCCGCCGACAGCGCCAGCGCCCACGCCGCGTTGAGCACGGTGTTCAGCGTGACGCCGTGCCTTCGTGCCTCGGCCCGCAGCCGATCGCCGACCTCGTCGGACAGCTCGACGTGGCACCGGTCGGGGATCGCGGGCCCGGCGCCGCGGTTCGCCGGGCCGACCAGCGTCGGCTCGGCCAGCCCGGACAGCGCCCGGCGCCACGCGGCCCTGGCCTCGGTGACGTCCTGCTCCCCCAGCCAGGACAGGTAGTCGCGGTAGGTGCCGGGCTCGGCCAGGCTCGTGGCGTCGCCGCCGGTCTCGTAGAGGCCGAGCAGCTCCTCCAGGAACAGGCCCTGCGACCAGCCGTCCCACAGCACGAGGTGGTGGCTGAGCATGAGCCGGTCGCGGTCCGGCCCGAGCCGGATGACCTTGAGCCTGCACAGCGGCGGGTGCGCGAGGTCGAACCGCCGCCTGCGGTCCTCGGCCTTGAGCTCCTCCATCCGCCTGTCCACATCGGACAGTCCGGTGAAGTCGAGCACCTCGATCGGCACCACGGGCGCGCGGCCGACGAACTGCACCGGGCCGGGCAGGCCGTCGCTGGTCAGACCGGCCCGCAGGCTCGGGTGCCTGGCCAGCAGCGCGGCGCACGCCGTCCGCAGCCGGTCGACGTCGAGCCGGTGGTCGAGGTCGAACGTGTCCTGCGCGGTGTAGACGTCCAGCTCGCTCGTGTCGTAGCTGGCGTGGAAGTAGATGCCCTCCTGCAACGGGGCCAGGGGCCAGACGTCCTCCACCGGCACCGGGCTGACCTCGGCGATCCGGTCGATCTCGGCCTGGGTCAACGTGATCGTGGTCAGGTCGGACGGCGTGAGCCCGGCGGACGTGCCCGCCAGCTCGCGCAGCGCGACCACCCACCGGTCCACCAGGCCGTCGTCCACAGCGGACGGACAGAGCCAGGTCGCGACCAGTTCGGGACCGCGCGGCGTCTCCTCGCACACGACGTCGAGCTGAACCTGGTACGGCAGGGCCAGGTCGTCGTCGTAGCGCGTGGACACGGTCTCGCCGGACGGCCGCCAGTCGGCGGCCTGACCGGCGCTGAACCGGCCGAAGTAGTTGAACAGCACCTGCGCCTGGGCCGAGGTCGCCAGCAGCGGGGCGACCTGGGCGTTGAGGTAGCGCAGCATGCCGTAGCCGAGACCGTTGTCAGGCGCGGCGCGCAGGCGTTCCTTGATGGTCCGCAGGTCGCCGTCCGCGGGCAGCCGGACGGGTTGGACGCTGGTGAACCAGCCGACCGTGCGGGTCAGGTCCACGTCGGGCGCGATCTCCTCGCGGCCGTGGCGCTCCACGTCGACCAGCAGGTCACCGCCCGCCGCGCGGGCCAGTGCCGCCAGCAGGGTCTCGGTGATCTCCGCGCCCAGCAGCGGGGTCGTGTCGGCGGTCGACAGCCTGACCTCGCGGCGGTGCGCGGAGCCGACCGTGCCGGTCCGCGGAGCACCGGGCACGAGGTCCGCGCCGGGCTTGAGCGTCTCGACCCAGTGGGTCAGCTCGCCGAGCCGCTCCGGGCTCTGCGCCTGCTCGGTGACGGCCTTGGCGTAGCGGCGCAACGACGTCCGCACGGGTTCCAGGGGCACGCCGTTCCACGCAGCTTCCAGGTCCTCGAACAGGATCCGCCACGAGACGCCGTCGACGGCGAGGTGGTGCGCGGCCAGGAACAGCCTGCCCGGCTCCAGGGGGCCGCCGTCGAACCACACGGCCTGGAGCACCACGCCCGCGTCCGGGTCCAGCCTGCCGACGGCCGCGTCGGACTCGGTCTCGTAGTCCTGGGTCTCCACCCGCCGCAGCAGGTCCGCGGCGCGCACCGAGCCCACGGGCTGGGTCTCCAGCGACCACAGCACCCCGGCGATGCGGGTCAGCTTGAGCCGCAGGGCGTCGTGGTGGTCGACCACGGTCTGCAACGCGGCGGTGAGGCGGTCCACGTCCGCGTCGACCGGCGTCCGCACGATCATGGACAGGTTGAAGCGGCCGATGGACCCGCCGTCGGTGCGCAACTGGTGCACGATCGGCAGCTGCGGCACGTCGCCGACACCGTCGGACACCACGGCGGGCGCGGCTTCGGCGGGCACGAGCGCCGCCAGCGCGGCGGGCGTGCGGTGCTCGAACACCTCGCGCGGGCTGATCCTCAGCCCGTCCTTGCGGGCCCGGCTCGACACCGAGATGGACAGGATGCTGTCGCCGCCCAGCGCGAAGAAGTCCTCGTCCGCGCCGACCTCCGACAGGCCCAGCACGGCCGCGAAGACGTCGGTGAGCTTCCGCTCGCGGTCGTCGCGCGGGCCGGTCAGCGCGGCGCGCTCGACCACGGGCTCCGGCAGCGCCGTCACGTCGACCTTGCCGCCCACCGTGAGCGGCAACGCGTCGAGCACGACGATCGCGCTCGGCACCACCGGCTCCGGCAGCGCCGCGATCAACGCGGTCCGGAGCTGTTCGCCCCCGACGGTTCCGACCACGTACGCGACGAGCCGCTTGCCGCCGCGCTCGTCCTCGCGGGCGACGACGAAGACGTCCACGACACCGCTCTGGCGACGAACGGCGGCCTCGACCTCGCCGAGTTCGACGCGGTTGCCGCGGATCTTCACCTGGTGGTCCGTGCGACCGAGGTAGGTCACCACACCCGGTTCGGCCCACCTCACCAGGTCGCCGGTGCGGTACATGCGCGAGCCGGGCTCACCGAAGGGGTCGGCGACGAACCGGTCCGCGGTCAGGTCGGGACGGCCGTGGTAGCCGCGGGCGAGCTGGGAACCCGCCAGGTACAGCTCACCGGGCACCCCGGCCGGAACGGGCCGCAGCGTCGGGTCCAGGACGTAGAGGCGGGTGTTCCACACCGGCCGCCCGATCGGCACGGCGGTGTCGGTCGACCCGTCGTACTCCCACGACGTCACCTGCACCACGGCCTCGGTGGGCCCGTAGACGTTGACGATCGGCACGCCGGTCGCCGCGAGCCAGCGGCCCGCGAGGTCACCGGTCAGCGCCTCGCCACCGCTGAACGCCCGGCGCAGGCTCGCCGCCCACCCGGACGGCGGTTCGGAGCGCAGCAGGGCCGCGTACATCGACGGCACGAGGTCGACCGTCGTCACGCGTTCGCGGCGGACCAGCTCGGCCAGGTAGCCGGGGTCGCGCTGACCGCCGGGCTTCGCGACCACCACGGTGCCACCGCTGAGCAGCGGCCCGAAGACCTCCTGCACCGACGGGTCGAAGCTCGCGGAGTACTGGTGCAACACGCGTTCGCCGACGTCGAGGGAGAACCGGTCGCGCAGCCAGGCCAGCTGCCCGACGACCGCGCGGTGCGTGATGAGCACGCCCTTCGGCCACCCGGTCGAGCCGGAGGTGTACATCAGGTACGCGGGGTGGTCCGGCCCCGCCGGACGAGGCTCGCGGTCCGCGGGCTCGGCGCCCAGGTGAACCCGCCGCGCGCCGCCGACCGCGGGCAGCACCGCGTCGGCCGTGGTGAGCACGGTCCGCGCGCCGGAGTCCTCCAGCAGGAACGAGATCCGGTCGGCCGGGTGGTCGAGGTCGATCGGCAGGTAGGCGGCACCGGCCTTCAGGACGCCGAGCAGCGCCACGACCAGGTCGGCCGACCGGGGGACGGCCACGGCCACGACGTCCTCGGGCCCGACGTCGAGCGTCCGGGCCACGGCGTCGGCCCGCCGGTCGACCTCCCGGTAGGTCAGGGAAACGCCGTCGTCCACGACGGCGACCGCGTCCGGTGTGCGGGCGGCCAGGGCCTCGAACGCGGCGGACAGCGTCGTCGCCGGGACGTCACGGGTCTCACCGGCCAACGACTCCAGCGCCCGTCGGGCCCGCGCGCCGCCGATGTCGCCGACGCGCTGCGCGGGATCGGTGGCCAGGGCTTCCAGGACGCCGACCAGGTGCTCCCCGAGCTGGTGCACCAGCTCCGTGCCGAGCCGGGTGGCGTCGTGCTCGAAGACCAGCCCGATCGTGCGGCCGGGCGTGATCGTCAGCTCGACCGGGTAGTGGCCGGTCTCCGACGTCCCGGTGCCCACCACGGACAGCGTGCCGCCGGGCGCGGTGGGCGTGCGGTCGAGCTGGTAGTTCTCCACCACGACCAGGGTGTCGAACAGGTCGCCGGCGCCCGCCGCGCGCTGCACGTCGGACAGCCCGAGGTGCTGGTGGTCCAGGAGTCCGGCCTGCTCGTCCTGGAGCCGGGCGAACACGGCGGCCACGGACTCGTCGGCCCGCCAGCGCACGCGCACCGGCAGCGTGTTGATGAACAGGCCGACCATGGACTCGATGCCCGCGACGGCGGCCTCGCGACCGGACACCGTGCTGCCGAACACCACGTCGTCGCGGCCGGTGAACCGGCCCAGCACCAGGCCCCACGCGCCCTGCACGATCGTGCCGAGCGTCAGCCCGTGCTCGCGTCCCCGTGCCACGACACCGCTCGTGACGTCGGCGGGCACCTCGACGCGGACGAACTCCTGCCGTGCGGCGGACACGGCCTCCGGCGCCAACCGGGTCGGCTCGTCGATCCCGCGCAGCACCGCGCCCCACGCCTCGCGGGCCGCGTCGCGGTCCCGTTCGGCCAGCCAGCCGAGGTAGTCGCGGTACGGCGCGACCTCGGGCAGCCGCGGCAGGTCCTCGCCCGGCGCGTACAGCGCGAGGAGTTCCTGGAACAGGATCGGCTGCGACCAGCCGTCGGCGACGATGTGGTGGACCGTGAGCAGCAGCCAGTGCCGCTCGGGGCCACCGCGCACCAGCGTGGCGCGCAGCATCGGCGGGCGCGCGAGGTCGAAGCGCTGGGCGCGTTCCCCCGCGACCAGCTCGGCCACGCGGGCGACCTGCTCGTCGGCGCCCAGCGTCGAGACGTCCAGCTCGCGCCACGGCAGCTCGACGTCGGCGACCACCTGCACGACCCGGCCGTCGGGGAACTGGCGGAACCCGGCCCGCAGCGGCGCGTGGCGGTCCAGCAGCCCCTGCGCGGCCCGGCGGAGGGCGGCGGGGTCGACCGGTCCCGCGAGTTCGAGGTGCTGGCCGACGACGTAACCGTCCACGGCGGACTCGTCGAACACCGAGTGGAAGAAGAACCCCTCCTGCAACGGCGACAGCGGCAGCACGTCGACCAGGCCGGGAGCGGACAGCTCGTCCACCTCGGCCTGGTTCAGCGACACCAGCGGGAAGTCCGACGGCGTGTGCCCGCCGACGCCCTCGTGCCGGGCCAGCGCGTCGAGCGCTTCCAGCCAGCACACGGCGAACCGGGACACCTCGTCCTCGGCCAGCACGCCGCCGGGCCAGGTGAAGGTGGCGCTGAGCCGGGGCCCGGCCTCGTCGTCGCGCACGACGGCGTCGATCTCCAGCGCGTGCCCGAACGGCATCCGCGGGTCGCGGTCCTCGCCCAGCGGCGGCGCCTCCGGCGCGGTGCCCCAGTCGGTGCCGCCGGTCGCGGTGAACCGGCCCAGGTAGTTGAACAGCAACTGCGGAACGGGCGCGTCGGCCAGCCCGGAGCCGGGGTCGAGGTAGCGCAGCAGGCCGAAGCCGATGCCGTTGTCCGGGATCTCGCGGAGCTGCTCCTTGACCCGCTTCAGGGCCTCGTCCAGGTCACCCGTGCCGGGGTCGAGCCGGACGGGGAAGATGCTGGTGAACCAGCCGAGGGTCCGGGCCAGGTCCACGCCGGGCACGATCTCCTCGCGGCCGTGGCCCTCCAGGTCCAGCACGAGTTCGCCGCCACCGCGCCACTTCGCGGCGGCCAGGGCCAGCGCGGTGAGCAGCACGTCGTTGACGGACCCGTGCACGGCGGCCGGGACGGTGGTCAGCAGCGGCGCGGTCTGCCCGGCGGGCAGCGTCACGGTCAGCCGCCGCGCGGTGGACACCAGGTCCACGGCGGGGTCGAGCGGACGGCGGGTGAACGGCGTGTCGACGCCGGACAGCATCCGCCGCCACACCGGGAGCTCCGCGCGCCGCGAGACCCCGGGCAGCGCGGCGGCCCAGCGCTGGAACGACGTGCCCACGGGCGCGAGGTCGCCGCCGGACCAGGCGCGGGCGAGGTCGGTGGACAGGACGCGCCACGAGACGCCGTCCACGATCACGTGGTGCAGCACCAGGAGCAGCCGCCGCTCGGGCGCGAACCACACGGCCCGCAGCATCCCGCCGTCGTGCGGCGCGAGCTGTCCGGCGGCGCGGGCGGTCCAGGCGTCCACGTCGAGCCCGGTGTCCACGCGCTCGACCACGTCGGCCGCGCGCACGCTGCCGGGCGCCGAGACGTCGAGCGTCCAGTCGGGGGTGATCCTCGACCGGAGCAGGTCGTGGTGGTCGATCACCTTCCGCAGCACGGTGTCCAGGCCGGGGCCGTCCAGGTCGGCCGGGACCTGGAACAGCATCGACTGGTAGAACGCGTCGACCTCGCCGCCGAGTTCGGCCAGCCAGCGGATGATCGGGGTCGCGGCCACCTCGCCGGTGCCGGCGTCGTGCGTCCGCGCGGCCTCCCGCCGGGCCACGGCGGCGAGCGCGGCGGGCGTGCGCAGGCGGAACACCTCGCGCGGTGTGATGGCCAGCCCGGCGGCGCGGGCGCGGCTGACCAGGCCGATGGCGACGATGCTGTCGCCGCCCAGCTCGAAGAAGTTGTCGTGGACGCCGACGGTCGGCAGGCCCAGCACGTCGGCGACCAGCTCGACGAGCGTGCGCTCGGTCGGGGTGCGCGGCTGGGCGTGGCCGGCCAGCGCGGTCCAGTCGGGCTCGGGCAGCTTCGCCCGGTCGAGCTTCCCGTTGGGCGTCAACGGGAGCGGCCCGTCGTGCACGATCACCACGGACGGCACCATGTACTCGGGCAGCGTGTCGGCGACGTGCGCGCGGGCGGTGGCGGGGTCCCCGCCGACCACGTACCCCACGAGCCTCTTGACCCGGCGGTGGTCCTCGCGCACCACGACGGCGGCCTGCGAGACGTCCGGGTGGGACATCAGGACGCTCTCGACCTCGCCGGGCTCGATCCGGTACCCGCGGATCTTGACCTGGCCGTCCGCGCGGCCCAGGAAATCGAGGACGAGTTCCCGCGTCCGATTGTCGGCTCCGCCGACGGAAGCCCGCCACCTCGCCCGGTCGCCCGTGCGGTACATGCGCGATCCGGGTTCGCCGAAGGGATCGGCGACGAAGCGCTCCGCGCTCAGGCCGGGGCGGCCGAGGTAGCCGCGGGCCAGGCCGCGACCGCCCACGTACAGCTCGCCCTCGACGCCGACGTCCACCGGCCGCAGGTCGGGGTCCAGGACGTAGCAGCGGGTGTTCGGGTCGGGGACGCCGATCGGCACGGGGCCGACCCAGTCGGCCTCGGCGCGCCACAGCGTGGAGTTCACCGTCGCCTCGGTCAGGCCGTAGGCCGCGACCACGGTCAGCCTCTTGGCCCAGCGGGCGATCAGCTCGCTCGGCACGGTCTCGGTGCCCACGACCAGCACCGCGCCCTCGGGCAGTTCGCAGTCCGGCGGCAGTGCCGCGACCAGCGACGGCGGCAGGATCATGTGCGTGCCGCCGTGGTGCGCGATGTACTCGGTCAGCGCCTCGCCCGCGACCCGGCGCTCGGTCGGCACCACGATCACCCGGCCGCCGACGCCCAGCGCCATCGTCAGGTCCCACACCGCCACGTCGAAGCCGACCGACGCGAACTGCACGACCCGGCTCTCCGCCGTGACGCCGATCCGGTCGGTGGCCGTGGCGATCAGGCTGCCGATGCCCTCGTGCGACACGACGACGCCCTTGGGCCTGCCCGTCGAGCCGGAGGTGTAGATGACGTACGCGGCCTGGTGCAGGCCGATCGGCACGTCGAGGTTCTCGGGAGACCCGTCGGAGGACTCCCGGTCCAGCAGCACGACGTCGTGCCCGGAGGGCAACTCGCCAGCCGTGTCCGACACCGACAGCACGACCCGCGCCCCGGCGTCGGCCAGCATGAACGCCACCCGCTCGCGCGGGTGGTCGAGGTCCAGCGGGAGGTAGGCCGCGCCCGCCTTGAGCACCGCGAGCAGCGCCACGACGAGGTCGACCGACCGCGGCAGGGCGACGCCCACCACGTCCTCCGCGCCCACGCCGCGAACCGCCAGGGCACGTGCCAGGCGGTTCGCGGCGGCGTTCAGCTCGCCGTAGGTCAGCGAATCGGACTCGCAGACCACGGCGACGGCGTCGGGCGTCCGACCGGCCTGCCTCTCGAAGACGGCGGGCCACGACAGCTCGTCGACCTCGCGCACGGGCCAGGTACCGGTCGGGATCATCACGAACGCCTTTCGGGGTGTTCTACTTCGCGGACAGCAGGGGGAGCATCTGGTCGAGCGCGTACGGAATGCTCAGGACCGTGTTGAACGACATGGCGGCACCGACCGGCGGCTCGTCGTAGGGCACGAACAGGTCGCGCTTCTCCTGCACCACCTTGAGGTTCTTGTAGAGCGCCTCGTTCTTGATCTGGTCGGTCGAGGCGGGGTCGGCGATGAGCCAGACCAGGCGGTCGACGTCGATCACGTCGAAGCGCTCGTAGGACAGGTCGACGACGTTCTCCGTGCCGACGGCCTCCTTCAGCTTCTCCGGCACCGTGAACCCGAGCTGCGTCAGGAACAGCATCTTCGGGTCGTTGGGCGAGAACACCGAGTAGGTGCCGGGCTGGTAGGCGTCGGCCACGACCGCGGTCTTGCCCGCGAACTCGGGGTGCGCGGTCTTGGCCGCGGCGAACTTGGCGTCGACGTCCGAGATCAGCTCGTCGACCTGCTCGGCCTTGCCGAGGGCCTTGCCCGCCAGGCGGGCGCTGTCCTGCCACGGCGCCTGGTAGTCCTCGAAGCCCTTGGGCTGCGCGACGACGGGCGCGATCTTCGACAGGGTGTCGTACTGCTCCTGCTTCATGCCCGAGTACTGGGCGAGGATCAGGTCGGGCTTGAGGCCCGCGATCTTCTCCATGTTGTACTCGTCGCGCTCGCCCACGACCTCGGGCGGCGTGTCGCCCCACAGGGACTTGGTCCACGGCCACTTGCCGTACGGGGTCTCCTTGAACCAGTCGATGGCTCCGACGGGCTTGGTGCCCAGCGCGAGCACGACGTCCTGGTCGGACAGCCCCAGCGTGACGACGCGCTCGGGCTCGGCCTTGACCTCGGTGGTGCCGTACTTGTGCTCGACCCGCACCGGGAAGGCGCCACCGCTGGACGCGGGGGTGCTCGATCCGCCTGCGGTCGTAGCACCGCCGCCGCAGGCCGCGAGCAGCAGCGTGGCGACGAGCGCCACCGCTGCGAGCGGCAGACGGCGCACGGCACCGGCCGTGGGCATGGACATGCTGGACATCGGGGTGTTCCCTTCGGGGGGTTCCTGTTCGGGCGAAACCGGGCGGATGATCGCTGACCCGTTCTGGTGCGTCAGTGCGACGCGGTGGCGCTCACGGCGTACTCCGGCTGCGCGGGGATGCTGGGGCTCCTGCGGCCGACGACCGATTCCAGGATCTCCCCCACCCGCACGGCCAGGTTCGACAGCAGCGACGAGGTGATGCCGTGGGAGTGCTCCGTGCCGCCCTGCAGGTAGATCCCCCCGAGGACCTGCCCGTCGGTGTCCAGCCGGTAGTCGCGGCCGACGCGCAGCCGCTGCCGCTCGTCGCGGCGGCAGTGCTCGGCGACCTCGCCCAGCACCTCGGTCGGATCGGCCTCGCGGTACCCGGTGGCGTAGACGACGGCGTCGGCGTCGAACACCGTGAGCTCGCCGGTCGTCAAGGACTCCACGGTCACCCGCACGCCGTCCTCGGTCTCCACTACCTCGGCGGGGCGGGACACGTTGACCAGGCGCAGCCGCTGCGTGCCGAGGACCTTCTCCTGGTACACGCGGCGGTACAGCTCGGCGATGAGGTCGTGGTCGACCACGGCGTAGTTCGTGTTGCCGTGGTACGCCATCAGCTTGTGCTTCACGGCCTCGGGCGCGTGGTAGAACTCGTCCACGGCGGCCGGGTCGAAGATGCGGTTGGCGAACGAGCTGTCGTCCGCGGGGCTGTAGCCGTAGCGGGCGAAGACCGCGCACACCTCGGCGTTGGGGAAGCGCTCGTGCAGGTGCGCCGCCACCTCCGCGCCGCTCTGCCCGGCCCCGACGACGACGAACCGGCGCGGCGCCTCGGGGTCGAGCCCGCGGACGCGGTGCAGGAAGTCGCTGTTGTGCCAGATGTGCTCGGAGGAGGAGATGCCCTCCGGGAGGTTGGCCCGCAGACCCGTGGCCAGCACGAGGTTGCGCGCGCGGCGGACCTCGACGGTGCCGTGCGCGTCGCGCGCGCTCACGTCGAAGTAGGTGATCACGCCGTCGTGCAGGACCGGCTGGACCGAGACGACCTCGTGGTCGTAGGACACGACGTCGTCGACCTTCGCCGCCGCCCACTCGAAGTAGTCGTGGAACTCCACGCGCAGCGGGTACATGTTCTTGTGGTTGATGAAGTCCACCAACCGGTCCCGGTCCTTGAGGTAGGACAGGAAGCTGAAGCCGCTGTTGGGGTTGCGCATGGTGACGAGGTCCTTGAGGAACGACACCTGCATGGTGGCGTCGTCCAGGAGCATGCCCCGGTGCCAACCGAAGGTCTTCTGCTTCTCGAAGAAGTGGGCCGTCACCACGTCGTCGGCACCGGCGATGGCGTTGTGCTCGGCTACCGCGATCGCCAAAGCCAGGTTGGCGGGTCCGAAACCCACTCCGACGAGGTCGTAGACCGGAACGTCACCATCGGTTCGTGCCTGTGGCATAGCAGTCCCATCACGCGGCAGGAGGAAGGTCGACTAAAGTTAGCCTAACTTAACTTAGGCGATACTCAACCGGCTACTGGCGTGACGTGATCTGCGCCGCTCTGAACCTAGCCTGCCCTAACCTGTGGTGGGAAGCCCTTTCGCCTCAGACCGGCCGCTCGTCGATCACCCTCAGCGACTTCCCGGTGCGCGGGTTGGCGGCCGGTTCCGCCCGGTCGACCGCGACCGCAGGCGCACCCCCTGCCGGACCTGATCGGCGAACCGGGGGCCGATCCCGTCCACCCCGGTGGCGATGACCTGCTCGATCGCCGCGCGGCCGGTGGCATCGCACGCCAGCCGCAGCACCAGTTCGCCCAGCGCGCCCCGGCGCCGCAGCACCACCCGGAACCCCGCGAAGCGGTGTCCCCGCGTCGCGGCGTCGACCACGGTCCGCAACGGGTCGAGGTGCAGGGTCACGCACCCCCTCCCCGGCCCGTCCCAGCAAGCGGAACGCGCCCGCGTCGAATTCCACCCATTCGGCCAAGTCCCCAACGGGGTACCGCGGCACCGGGAGCAGTCCGCGGGTCAGGTCGGCGACCAGCAGCCCGCCCGGTTCGTCCGGTTCCCCGATCGGCCCGCCGGGCCGGAAGGCCCGCACCAGGACGTCGTGGCCGAGCCCGTGTCCCGCCTCCACGCGCAGCACGAGCCGACCGAGGTCGCCGACCGTAGCGGTCCGAGCGGACGCACGCGACCACTCCGACACGGACCCCCTCCGCCACCCCGATCCGAAGCGCCCTCCTCTTCGAGACAATCGCGCGAGCGGGGTGTCGGAGCACCCACACCCACCCCGCACCCACGACCCCCCGAACGCACACCGCCCGGCGGACCGAAGTCCACCGGGCGGCGATCACCGAACGAGCGTCCCTACTTCTCCCTGGTGCTCGCGATCGTGTCGCGGTACCACTCAGCGGACCGCTTCAACGTCCGCACCTGCGTGTCGTAGTCGACCCGCACGATCCCGAACCGCTTGTCGTACCCGTACGCCCACTCGAAGTTGTCCATGAGCGACCACGCGAAGTACCCGCGCACGTCAGCGCCCTGCGCCACGGCCCTGCCCACGGCGGCGATGTGGTCGCTGATGTAGGACAGGCGGTCCTCGTCGTCCACCACGCCGTCGGTGTCGACGGAGTCGTCGAACGCCGCACCGTTCTCCGTGATCACCATCGGCAGGCCGGGGTAGTCCTTCGAGATCCGCACGAGCAGCTGCGTGAACCCCTCCGGCACGATCTCCCAGTCCATCGCCGTCACGGGCCGGTTCTGCGACACCGCCACGGGCGCGTGCGGCTCCTCACCGCCCTCGAACACGTGCGACGAGTAGTAGTTCACGCCCAGCACGTCGATCGGCGTGGAGATGATCTCCAGGTCACCCGGCTCGACGGGCAGCAGCGCCCCGCGGGCCTCGATGTCCGCCACGACGTCCTCGGGGTAGTGCCCCTTCACCAGCGGGTCGAGGTAGATCCGCGTGCCGAGGCCGTCCGCGCGGCGAGCGGCGTCGACGTCCTCGGGCTTGTCCGAGGCGGGCGAGGCCGTCCCCATGTTCAGCGTGATGCCCAGCTCGATCGGCTCCGCGGCGGCGGCGCGCAGCGCCTGCCCCGCCAACCCGTGGCCCAGCAGCAGGTGGTGCACGGCCCGCATCGACGCGCCGAAGTTCTGGATGCCCGGCGCGTGCTTGCCCTGGTCGTACCCGAGCATCGCCGAGCACCACGGCTCGTTCAGCGTCGTCCACGTCTTGACGCGGTCACCGAGACCCGCGTGCACGAGCGACGCGTACTCCGCGAACCGGTAGGCCGTGTCGCGCTCCGGCCAGCCGCCCGCGTCCTCCAGCTCCTGCGGCAGGTCCCAGTGGTACAGCGTGACCCACGGCTTGACGCCCTTCTCCAGCAGCTCGTCCACGAGCCGGGAGTAGAAGTCGAGGCCCTTGACGTTCACCGGGCCGCGACCGCCGGGCTGGACGCGCGGCCAGGAGATGGAGAACCGGTAGGAGTCGACACCCAGACCGGCGATCAGCTCCACGTCCTGCGGCATCCGGTGGTAGTGGTCGCACGCGACGTCGCCGTTCTCCTGCCGGATCACGGCTCCCGGCACGCGGCAGAAGGTGTCCCAGATGGACGGTGTGCGCCCGTCCTCGGCGACGGCTCCCTCGATCTGGTAGGCAGAAGTGGCCACTCCCCAGAGGAAGTTCGCCGGCAGCTCGGCGGTCGCTTCGGTGGCACGTTGCCCGACAATCGTCATGTCGCTCCAACTCCTGGATGTCCCGATAGGGAAGGGGTGTTCAGCCAGCAGGCGACGCTGCGGCTGCTGTCGCCGTTGGCGCCCGAGAGCTTTTCGAGGACCGGGATCTCCCGCTCGCACACGTCGAAAGCACTGGGGCACCGCGGGTGGAAGGGACAACCGGACGGCACTGTCCGCATGTCCGGCGGTGAGCCGGGGATACCGGTCAGCGGACGGCGAGGGCCGTGCAGCGCGGGGAACGACCCGAGCAGGCCCTTGCTGTACGGGTGGCTGGAGGCGCGGTACATGTCCTCCGAGGCCGCCTGTTCGACGATCCGGCCCGCGTACATGATCGCGATCCGGTCGGAGAACTCCACGAGCAGCGAGATGTCGTGGGTGATGAAGAGGACGGAGAAGCCCAGCTCCTCGCGGAGCCGCATCATCTGCTCCAGGATCTGCCGCTGCATCACCACGTCCAGCGCGGTGGTCGGCTCGTCCATGATGATGATCTCGGGGTCCAGGGCCAGCGCCATCGCGATCATCACGCGCTGGCGCATGCCGCCGGAGAGCTGGTGGGGGTAGCTGCCCAGCCGGTCGGCGGAGATGCCGACCAGCCGGAGCAGCTCCGCGCTGCGCTTGGTCCGCTGGGCGCGGGACATCTCCGGGCGGTGGGCCCGGTAGATGTCCTCCAGCTGCGCGGCCACCGTCGAGACGGGGTTGAGCGAGTTCATGGCGCCCTGGAACACGATGGCGATGTCGTTCCAGCGGAACGAGCGGAGCTGCTTCGGCGTCAGGCCGAGCACGTCCACCGGCTCCGGCTTGTCGCGGCCGTGGTGCAGCACCTCGCCGCCGGTGATGAGCCCCGGCGGCGGGAGCAGCCTGGTCATCGCGTAGGCGAGCGTGGACTTGCCGCTGCCGCTCTCCCCCGCGAGGCCGAGGACCTCGCCGCGGTTCAGCACGAGGTTCACCGAGCTGACCGCGTGCACCGCGCCCTCGCCCTGCCCGTAGTCGACCGAGAGGTCGCGGATCTCCAACACGGGGGTCACGACCGCCCGCCTTCCTGCCTCAGCACGGGCGTGAAACCGACGCGCATCTTGACCTTGCTGCCGCCGGCGGACGTCCGCAGCCGGGGGTTCACGTACTCGTCGATCCCGAAGTTGATCAGTGCGAGGGCGGTGCCCAGGAGGGCGATGCACAGACCGGCCGGGATGAACCACCACCACGCGCCCTGGGCGAGCGCCTGCGCGTTCTGGGCCCAGAACAGGATGGTGCCCCAGTTCCAGTTCGACACGCTCGCGACGCCGATGAACGACAGCGTGATCACCGACAGCACCGCGAAGATGACCGTGCCGACGAAGCTGGACGCGATGATCGCGGTCAGGTTCGGCATGACCTCGAACACGATGAGCCGCCACGTGCGCTCACCCGTCGCCCGCGCCGCCTCGACGTAGTCGCGCTGGCGCAGCGACAGCGTCTGGGCCCGCAGGATCCGGGCGCCCCACGCCCAGCCGGTCGCGCTGATCACGAAGGCGATCAGGAAGTCGCCCGCGTCCGGCAGGAACGAGGTCACGATGATGATCAGCGGCAGAGCGGGCACCACCAGGAAGATGTTGCTCAGCGCGGAGAGGAACTCGTCGGCCACACCGCCGAGGAACCCCGCGGTGACGCCGATGAGCACCGAGAGCAGCGTGGCGATGGCACCCGCCACGAGCCCGACGATCAGCACGCCCCTGGCCCCGACGAGCACCTGGGAGAAGATGTCCTGACCGGTCTGCGTCGTGCCGAACCAGTGCGCGCCGGACGGCGGCGACATGATGTCGCCGCTCATCGCGGACGGGTCGTACGGCGCGATCCACGAGCCCACGATCGCGATCAGGACGAAGAAACCCATGATCGACAGACCGGCGATCGTCTTGCCGTTCAAGGCAGACTTCATGATCAGGCCGCCTTTCGGGTGCGCGGGTCGAGGACCAGGTAGACGACGTCGGCGATCAGGTTCGCCACCAGCACCGCCATCGTGATGATGAGGAAGATGCCCTGCATCAGCGGGTAGTCCTTGGCGTTGACACCGGTGAAGAGCACGTAGCCGATGCCGGGGTAGGAGAACACCATCTCCACCAGCAGCGTGCCGCCGACGATGAAGCCCAGCGACAGCGCGAAACCGGAGATGCTGGGCAGCACCGCGTTGCGGGCGGCGTAGCCGAGCATGACGCGCTTCTCGGGCAGGCCCTTGGCGTGCGCGACGGTCACGTAGTCCTCGGAGGACACCGTCACCATCATGTTGCGCATGCCCAGGATCCAGCCCGCGATCGAGCTGATGAGCACGGTCAGCGCCGGCAGCACCGAGTAGTACAGCGCGCTGGAGATGAACTCCCAGCTGAAGCTCGGGATGAGGCCGGGCTCGTAGCCGCCCGCCGCCGGGAAGGCACCCCAGCTGACGGCGAACACGGAGATGGCGATCAGGCCGAGCCAGAAGTACGGGATGGCCGAGAAGAACGTGGTGATCGGCAGCAGCGAGTCGATCCACGAGCCGCGCTTCCAGCCCGCGTAGACACCGATCATGGTGCCCAGCACGAAGCTGATGATCGTGGTGACGCCCATGAGCGCGAGCGTCCACGGGATGCTCTGCGCGATCACCTCCGACACGGGGGTCGGGAAGTAGGTGAACGACAGACCCAGGTCGCCCTGGAACAGGTTCCCCCAGTACGTGACGTACTGCGAGAACATGCTCGACTCGGTGTCCAGCCCGAAGAGGACGTACAGCGAGGCGATGGCGTCCGTGCTCAGCCGACCCTGGAACCGGGCGATCATGGCCTGGACCGGGTCGCCGGGCAGCATGCGCGGGAGCATGAAGTTGATCGTGATCGCGGCCCAGGCCGTGACCAGGTAGAACAACGCCCGCCGGAGCAGGAACCTCATGCCCCGACCTCCACGGTGTCGCGACGCGGGTGCTCGTCCGAGGTCTCCGCGTCGTAGAGCCAGCAGGCCGCGTAGTGCGACTCGGTGAGGTCGAACCTCGGCGGGGTCGCGGTGCGGCACTTCTCCGCGGCGTACGGGCACCGCGGGGCGAAGCGGCAGCCCGGTGGCGGGCTGATCAGGCTGGGCGGCTCACCGGGGGCCGTGGTCACCGCGGGCACCCCGTTGTGCGACCGCTCCGGGTCCGGGGCGGACCTGATGAGCAGCTGCGTGTAGGGGTGGGCGGGCTCCTGGGTGACGGTCTCGCTGTCACCGCCCTCGATGACCTGGCCCGCGTACATCACCATCGTCGTGTCGGCGAAGTAGCGCGCCGACGCGATGTCGTGGGTGATGTACAGGATGGCCAGGTGGAGCCGTTCCTTCAGGTCCCGCAGCAGGTTCAGCACGCCGAGCCGGATCGACACGTCGAGCATCGACACCGGTTCGTCGGCCAGCAGGACCGTCGGGTCGGCGCCCAGCGCCCGCGCGATGGCCACGCGCTGGCGCTGGCCGCCCGACAACTCGTGCGGGTACTTGTCCAGGAAGCGCTCCGGAGGGGTGAGGTTGACCCGCTCCAGGAGCGAGGCCAACCCCTTCTCCAGCTCTTCTCCCTTGACCCGCCCGTGGTGCACCCGAAGTGCCCTCGTGAGGTGGTAGCGGATGGTGTGCACCGGGTTCAGCGACGCGAACGGGTCCTGGAAGATCATCTGGACCTGCTTGCAGTAAGCCCGGAACGACCTCCCCCGCTTCACCTTCGTGGGCACGTCGTTCAGAACGATATCGCCCGAGGTCAGCGGGTACAGCTGCGCGAGCAGCCTGGCCACGGTGGATTTTCCCGAGCCCGACTCGCCGACCAGCGCGGTCACGTGTCCCCTGCGCAGGTCGAACGAGACGTCGTCCACCGCGTGTACCGCGCGCGGCTGGCGGGTGAGCACTTGACGGCCCTTGCGAGCGACCGGGAAGTGCTTGGTGACACCACGTGCCGCCAGCACGACCTCGCCGGTCACGCGGTGGCCGGCTTCAAGCGGAGGACCACCTGCAGCGCGTTGGTCTGCGTCGGCTGCGGCGGCGCGTACGGGTCGGCCTCGGTGGGCCAGCCCACCCAGCTCTTCGTGCTGTACTCGGCACCCACCGGCGAGGAGACCAGCGGGATCGCCGGGACCTGCTCGACGAAGATCTTCTGGAGCAGGTCCAGGTTCGTCTTGCGGGCGGCGTCGTCCGGCGCGGAGGCGTAGGCGGCCAGCGCGGCGGTCGCGGCGGGGTCGTTGAAACGGCCCTGCGCGTTGGCGGCGGGCTCTCCGAGCGGCTTGCTGGCCGCGGCGTCCATGATGTTCTGGTAGCCCTCGAACGGCGTCGCGCCGCTGTTGGTCCAGTGCATCGTGGCGTCGAACGCGCCCGCGTTGAAGTCCGTCGTCCACTGGTCGACGGTCTGGGTCTTGACCTCGGCGGTGATGCCCAGCGCCTTGACGGCGTTCTTGATGATGTCGAGGTCGGTCAGGTAGTCGGACCAGCCCGCGGGGTCGGTCAGCGCGAAGGTAACCGGAGCACCGGACGGGTCCTTCAGCACGTCGCCGTCGAGCTTGTAGCCCGCCTCGGCCAGCAGCTTCTTGGCGCCCTCGACGTCGACCTTGGCGGTCTTGCCCTTGTACTCGGCGGCGATGAACGGGTCACCGGCCGGGCTGGGGATGCCCGTGACGTTGTCGACCTTCGGGAACAGCTTCGAGTGGCCCTGCTGGAAGATGACCTCGCGGTCGATCACCATGTTCAGCGCCTTGCGCAGCGCGACGTTGTTGAACGGCGCCTTCGCGGTGTTCAGCCACAGGGCGTGGATGCCGAGACCGGCGGGCATCCAGATCTTGTGGTTCTGCGGGTCCTTGTTCACGTACAGGGTCTCGAAGTTCGGCATGAACACGTAGGACCACTGCGCCGCACCGCTCGCGAGGGCGGTCGTCTGCGCGCTGTTGTCGTTGTACGACGTGTACTGGATCTCCGGAACCTTGGGGAGTTCCTGCCAGTAGCTGGTGCGCACCGACAGCGTGACCGTCTGCGGGGTGAAGGTCTTCAGCGTGTACGGGCCGGTGCCGACGGGCTTCTCGTTGGTGAAGGTCGTCGGGTCCGGCACGTCCTTCCAGATGTGCTCCGGCACGATGAACGAGTTGAGGATCTTGTTCTCGTTCACGAACTGGGGCTTGCTGAAGGTGATCTCGGCGGAGGTGTCGCTGACCTTGCTCGCGCCCGCGATCGGCAGCCCGTTGGTGTTGAGGGCCGACTTGTCCTTGAGCAGGTTGAACGTGTAGGCGACGTCACCCGCGGTGAAGGGCTTGTCGTCGTTCCACTTGACGTCGGCCCGCGTGGTGAGGGTGAGCTTCTGGTAGTTGTCGGCCCACTCCCACTTCTCGGCCAACCACGGCGTGCCCTTCTCGGACGGCGCGATGGGGTTGGTCTGGACGAGGGGCTCGTAGATCATGAAGCGGTAACCCAGCGACGCGCCCGCCGAGGTGGCGAGGAACGGGTTGCTGTTGTTCGTCTGCGGCCCGTTCGGCATGCCCACCGTCAGGACGCCGCTCGCGGCGGTCTTGGTGGCACCACCCGATGAACACGCAGCGGCCACGAGCGCGACGGCCATGGTGCCGATCAGCGCGAGTGTGGTCCTGCGGCGTATGCCTTGCATGGAATTCTCCCGGCGGGTTATGAGAGAGCGCTCTCAGGAAGGTAGAACGGGTGGCCCACCCTAAACAGCGGGCACGGTGGAAAACAGGGGTGTTGGCCTAGATCTGTGGAGCTGACTGTCGGACCACGAGCGAGGTCGGCAGCACGAGTGGTTTCTCCGGCAGCGCTTCGCCGCCGAAGTGGGAGAGCAGCATCCGCGCGGCCGCCACGCCCATCTCCTGCAACGGCTGCCGAACGGTGGTGAGCGAGGGCTCGGCGTGCGAGGCGATCGGCACGTCGTCGAACCCGACGACGGACACGTCGCCCGGCACGTCGCGGCCCGCTTTGCGCAGTGCGCGCAGCACACCCATCGCGGAGAGGTCGTTGTGCGCGAAGACGCCGTCGAACGGGATGCCCGCCGCCAGCAGCTTCTCGGTGGCCACCGTACCCCCGTCGGTGGTGAAGTCGCCGTCGACGACGAGACGGGGGTCGACGGACAGCCCGGCGGAGGCGAGGGCGTCGCGGAAGCCGTCGAGCCGTTCCCTGGTGCAGCCGAACTGCATCGGGCCCGTGACGACGGCGAACTTGGTCCGCCCCGCGGCGAGCAGGTGGCGCGCGGCGCCCTGCGCCCCCTCGCGGTTGGTGGTGGCAACCGAGGGGAACTGCGGGTGCGAGCCGCGGTCGTCGATCATGACGACCGGCAGGCCCTGCGCGTAGAGCGTGGCGATGTAGTTGAGGGTGTCCGGCGGCTCGATCACCAGCAGCCCGTCGAAGGCGTTGGCCGAGACGTGGCTGGCGAACTGGCTGAGCGAGTCGGGACCGCGGTTCACGGTGTAGAGCAGCAGGCCGTAGCCCTCGGCCTCCAGCGAGTCGACGACCCCCTGGAGCACCTCGCCCATCCACGGCCAGGTCAGCGACGGGGCCAGCATCCCGACGGTGCGCGCCCGGCCGCGAGCGAGTCCGACGGCCCGAGCGCTGGGCACGTAGCCGATCTCGTCGATCACCTGCCGGACCCGCTCCGCCGTGGTCACGTCCACATCGGGCTTGCCGTTCAGCACGCGGGACACAGTCGCCTTGCTCACCTGGGCGCGGAGGGCGACCTCGGCGATCGTGACCCGCATCTGGCACTCCCTCGTCATGCGGTCCGCTGTCGTCTGCTCCCCTCGCGGAACCGGTACCGAAACCGGTTCCGGGAGAGGTGTGGTGCAGTTAACATGGCCGAAACCCCAGGGGTCAATACCTCGTTCGGTAACGAAAAGGCGACGCACGGTCGACTACGTCAAACGGCCGCTGGCCTGCGGCGGACATGGGTAGGGTCGCCTCCATGGGGATTGTCGAAGCGGTCAGCCGCAGCTCGGAGTACACGTTCACGAAGCCCACCCGAACCGAAATCCGCTTGCTCGCGGGCCTCGGCGTCGAGGGTGACGTCCACCAGGGCACGACGGTCAAGCACCGGTCGCGGATGCGGCGCGACCCGTCCGCGCCGAACCTCCGCCAGGTCCACCTGATCCACGGCGAGCTCCAGGACGAGCTGCGCGCCGCCGGGTTCGAGGAGGTGCGGCCCGGATCGGTGGGCGAGAACGTCACCACGCGGGGTGTCGACCTGCTCGGCCTGCCGACCGGCACCCGGCTCCACCTGGGCGGGGAGGCCGTCGTCGAGGTGACCGGACTGCGGAACCCGTGCGCGCAGCTCGACGGGTTCCACAAGGGACTCATGAAGGCCGTGCTGGACCGGGACGCCGAGGGCAACCTGGTCCGCAGGGCGGGGGTGATGGCGGTCGTGCTGGTCGGCGGCCCGGTCCGACCCGGCGACGCCATCCGGGTGGAACTGCCCGCCGAGCCGCACAGCGCGCTGGAACCGGTGTAGTGCTCCTACCGATGGGAGCGCTCTCACGGTAACCACGTCCATGGGCACCTCTTCGTGAACTCGGGTGCTGGAAAGGTGCCACGGGTCACAGGCCTCGGTCAATGGGAGCGCTCTCACGGTTAGGTCACGGTCGTGACGACGGCGTTACCGGCAGAAGTCGACCTCGATGGCCCGAGCCGTCGAAGTCAAGTGCGGCAACAGGTCCTCGCGGATGGTCGCGGCGTCGCCCCGACCGACGTGCGCGGAGAGGTTGACCGCGGCGACGACGCGGCCGTCGGCCCGGCGGATGGGCACGGCGATGGACCGCAGCCCCTCCTCCAGCTCCTCGTCCACGAGGGACCACCCCTGCTCCCGGACCACCCGCAGCTCCTCGCGCAGCGCCTCCGGGTCGACGATCGTGTTGCGGGTCAACGGTCGCAGCCGCGCCGACGCGAGGTAGGAGTCCAGCCACTCCCCCGGACGGCCCGCGAGCAGCACCCGGCCCATCGCCGTGGCGTAGGCCGGGAACCGGGTGCCGACGCTGATCGACACCGCCATGATCCGCTTGGTCGGCACGCGCGCCACGTACACCACGTCCCCGTCGTCCAGGACCGACACCGACGACGACTCGTGGACGGTGGCGACGAGGTTCTCCAGGTGGGGCAGGGCGATCTCGGGCAGGCCGAGCCCGGACAGGTAGGCGTAGCCGAGCTCCAACACCTTGGGGCGCAACGTGAACAGCCGCCCGTCGGTGCGGACGTAGTCCAGCTCGACCAGGGTGCGCAGGAACCGCCGGGCGGCGGCGCGGGTCAGCCCGGTCCTGCGCGCCACCTCGCTCAGCGTCAGCTCGGGGTGCCCGGCGTCGAACGCCCTGATGACCGCGAGGCCCCGCTCCAGCGACCGCACGAAGTCGGCGGAGCGCCCCGTCCCGGTCACGGCTCCAACGTGGCGAACGTCCGCTGCGCCACGGCGAACGCGCGGTTGGCGGCGGGCACCCCCGCGTAGACGGCGACCTGGAGCAGCACCTCGCCGATCTCCTCGCGGGTGAGCCCGTTGCGCAGCGCGGCCTTCACGTGCATCGCCAGTTCGTCGTCGTGGTGCAGGGTCGCGAGCACGGCCAACGTGATGCACGACCGGGTCCTGCGGTCCAGCCCCGGCCGGGTCCACACCTCTCCCCACGCGTAGCGGGTGATCAGCTCCTGGAAGTCGGCGGTGAACTCGTCGGTGCGCTCCACCGCGCGGTCGACGTGCTCGTCGCCGAGGACCTCCCGGCGGACCGCCATGCCCTCCTCGAAGGACATCAGCGGGCCCCCGCGGTGGTCAGGTGCCCGTGCAGGATCACCGAGACGGCGTCGGCCGCCTCGACGTTGGCCAGGTGGGCCGCGTCGCCGACGATGTACAGCTCCGCGTCCGGGATCGCCTCGGCGATCACCCGCAGGAACTCCGGCGGCGTCGCCTCGTCCTGCGCCCCGGCGATCACCGCGGTCGGCGCCTGGATCGCGGGCAGCAGCGGCGTGAGGTCCATCGTCGCGAGGGCGTCGCAGATCCCGGCGTAGCTCTCCCGGTCGACAGCCGAGAGCCCGTCGCGGTAGTCCGCCACGAGTTCGGGATCGCGTTCGGCCATGCCGTGGGTGAACCACCGGCCGACGACCGCCTCGGCGATGGCCGCCGTCCCGTACGCCCGCACGGTCGCCGCGCGGTCGAGCCACGGCCGCGGCGACGGGAACGACGCGGTCGTGCAGCACAGCGCCAGCCGGTCGACCCGCTCCGGCGCGCGGGCGGCGAGCCACATGCCGATCATGCCTCCGAGCGACAGCCCGCAGTAGGAGAACCGTTCCACGCCAAGGGAGTCCGCCAGGTCCAGGACGTCGTCGCCCAGCTCGTCGATGGTGAACGGTCCGGTGGCGGTGGGGCTGCCGCCGTGCCCGCGGTGGTCGTAGCGGAGCACCCGGAAGAACTCGTGCAGCACGGGGAGCTGCGGCTCCCAGAGCGAGGAGGTCGTGCCGAGTGAACTACCCAGCACGAGAACGGGGGCGTTCTCCGGTCCGCTCAGTTCGTAGTGCAGTCTCACCGCTCCGCCTTTCGTTGGTGTGCGGTCAGCGCGCGGTCCACGAACGCGGCCGCGCTGCCGACGTACCCCGACGGGTCAAGTGCCTCATCAATCTGCGCGGTTGACAAGTGCTCCAAGACCCTGTTGTCGGCGGCGAGAGCGTCCCCCAGTTCGACCCCGCCCGCCACCGCGGCGCGGCAGACCTCGGCGACGAGGTCCTGCGCCGCGGCGCGCCCGAGCGCGGGTGCGAGCCTCGTCGACACGTTCTCCGCGAGCGGGAGGCCCCCGGTGAGGTCCAGGTTGCGGCGCATCACGTCGGGGTGGACCTCCAGGCGCTCCAGCAGCTCGCGCGTCCCGTGCACGGCTCCGCCGACGAGCCGGAGCAGGTCGGTGGACGTCTCCCACTCGGCGTGCCAGGCCCCGGCGGCGCGCTCGTGCTCGTGCGCCATCGACGCCAGCACCGTCGCGACCAGTCCGGGCACCCGGCGGGTCGCCGCCGTCACCAGCACCGCCCGGACGGGGTTCCGCTTGTGCGGCATGGCCGACGACGTGCCGCCGTCGGCCTCGGTCACCTCGGCCACCTCGGTCTGCGCCATCAGCAGGACGTCCTGCGCGATCTTCGCCAGGACGCCGGCCGCGGACCCGAGTGCGCCCGCCAGTTCGGCGAAGCGGGTGCGGTCGGTGTGCCACGGGAGCACGGGCGCCACCAGGCCCAGCTCGTCGGCGAGCCGCTCCACCAGCGGCGCGCCCGCGTCACCGAGCGGGGCCAGCGTGCCCGCCGCTCCCCCGAACTGCACCGCCAGGCGTTCGGCGCGCACCGCGTCGAGCCGGTCGCGCACCTCGTCCACGGCGACCAGCCAGCCCGCGCACTTGAGCCCGAACGTGGTCGGCACGGCCTGCTGCGTCAGCGTCCGCCCGGCGATCAGCGTGTCGCGGTGCCGGACCGCCAGCCGCTCGCACTCGTCCGCGACGCCGGCGAGCCCGTCCAGGATCGGCCGCAGCGCCCGGAACGCGACCAGCGACGCCGCGGTGTCCAGCACGTCCTGGCTCGTCGCGCCGTGGTGCACGTACGCCCGCGCCGACGGGGGCACCACGTCGACGAGGTCGCGCACCAGCGGCACGACCGGGTTGCCGGACGCCGTGGCGCGGGCGCCCAGCGACACCGGGTCGAGCACGGCGGAGTCGATCGCCGCCACGACGGCGCGGGCGGCGTCGAGCGGCACGAGCCCCGCTCGCGACTGCACGACGACGAGCGCGCGCTCGAAGTCGAGCATGGCGCGCAGCCACGCCCGGTCGCCCAGCTCCGCGTCGACGATCGGGTCGCCGAACAGCGGGCGGAACAGCTCAGAGGTCGAAGAAGACGGTTTCATCGTCGCCCTGGAGGTGGATGTCGAAGCGGTAGCCGAACGGGGTGGGCTCCGCGACGAGGGTCCGGCGCCGCTCCGGGTCGCGGATCGAGGCGAGCACCGGGTCGTCGGCGTTGGCAGGCTCGTCGGCGAAGTAGATCCGGGTCACCAGCCGCACCAGCAGACCCCGGCAGAACACCGACACGTTGAGGTGCGGCGCCTGCTCGCCGTCCTCCCACGGCAGGGGGCCGGGCTTGGCGGTGCGGAAGCGGAACCGGCCGCCCTCGTCGGTCGGGCACCGGCCGAAGCCGCGGAAACCGGGGCGCGCCACCGCTCCGCGCGGGTCGTCCGGGTGGTCGAACCGGCCGTCCGGGTCGGCCTGCCAGACCTCGATCAACGCGTCCGGCACCGGGTCGCCCGCACCGTCGAACACCTCGCCGACGAGGTCGAACGCGCCGGGCGTGCCCTCGTCGACGACGAGGTGGCCGTCCTCCCACGGCAGGCCGATCGCGAAGAACGGCCCCACCGTCTGGGACGGCGTGGTGCGCTGGTCACTCATCGTCGTGGTCCTCCTCGTCCTCGAACGGCGTCGGGTCGGTGCCGCGCAGGACGATGTCCCAGCGGTAGCCCAGCGCCCACTCGGGGACCGTGCTGTCGAGGTCGAAGTCGGCGACCATCGCCCTGCGCGCCGCGGGCCTGGCCGAGTTGAAGATCGGGTCCTGGTCGAACAGCGGGTCGCCGGGGAAGTACATCTGGGTGATCAGCCGCTGGGTGAACGCGGTGCCGAACACCGAGAAGTGGATGTGCGCCGGGCGCCAGGCGTTGTGGTGGTTCCTCCACGGGTACGCGCCGGGCGCGATGGTGATGAACCGGTAGTTGCCGTCGCCGTCGGTCAGTGCGCGGCCGACGCCGGAGAAGTTGGGGTCCAGCGGGGCCGGGTGGCGGTCCAGGTCGTGCCGGTACCGGCCGCCCGCGTTGGCCTGCCAGATCTCCACGAGGGTGTTCGGGATCGGCCGCCCGTCGCCGTCCTTGACCTTGCCGGTCACGATGATCCGCTGCCCCAGCGGCTCCTCGGGGTGCTGGACGGTGAGGTCGTGGTCGGTGCGGCCCACGCGGCCCTCGCCCAGCAGCGGGCCGGTGATCTCGCCGAGGCGCTGGGGCAGCAGGACGAGCGGCTGCTTCGGGGCGCGGGCGACGTTCGACCGGTAGTCCGGGTAGGACACCGGCGGGTGCGATTCGGGGTCCGGCCGGTAGTGCGCCAGGCGCTTGGTGTCGGCGGGCACTGCTACTCCTTCAGGCGGTGAGTGCGCGGAGGGCGGCGAGTTCCTGGTCCGTGGGTCGCTCGGTGGTCGTCAGGTCCGGCGAGACCTTCAGGTCCCAGCCGGTCTTCGCCTTCGCGGTGGCCAGGTCGACGCCGGGGTGGAGCTGGGTCAGCGTGAGCTCGCAGGTGTCCGGGTCGGGGCGGAGCACGCCGAGATCGGTGATCACCAACCGCGGCCCCCTCCCCTTGAGGCCGAGCTTCTCCCTGTCGCCCCTGCCTCCGCCGAAGCCCATCGAGGTCACGAAGTCCACGCGCTCGACGAAGGCCCGCGGGTTCTGCCGGACGATCATGTAGACCTCACCGCAGGACGCGGCGATCTCGGGGGCGCCGCCCGCGCCGGGGAGGCGGACCTTCGGGTCGCGGTAGTCGTCGCCGATGACCGTGGTGTTGATGTTGCCGAACCGGTCGAGCTGGGCGGCGCCGAGGAAGCCGACGTCGACGCGGCCCGGCTGGAGCCAGTAGTTGAAGATCTCCGGGACGCTGACGAGGCTGTCGGCCGAGTCGGCGAGCACACCGTCCCCGATGGACAGCGGCAGCGTGGCGGGCTTCGAGCCGATGGTGCCGGACTCGTAGACGAGGACCAGGTCCGGGGCGTGGGTGCGCCGCGCGAGGTTCGCGGCGGTGCTGGGGAGGCCGATGCCCACGAAGCAGACGGTGCCGTCGGAGAGGGCTCGCGCGGCGGCGATCGTCATCATCTCGTCGGCCGTGTAGTCGGCGGGAGGGTGGTCGGCGGGAGGGTGGTCGGCGGGGGTGCGGTCGGCGGGGGTGTCGGTCATGCCACGGTCTCCAGCCAGGTCCGGAAGGACTCGCGGTCCTTGCTGATGGTGTCCCAGCGCTGGTAGTAGTCGTTGTCGCGGGTCGAGTAGTCGTGGGCGTAGGACGGGTGGGCGCCGCCGGGCACCTCGGCCACGTAGTCCACGACCCAGGACGGGAGGACGACCGCGCCCGGTCGGGGTTCCAGCTCGTCGACCACCTCCTCCACGGTGACCAGCGATCTCCTCGCCGCCAGGACCGCTTCCTTCTGCACGCCGGTGATGCCCCAGAGCTGGACGTTGCCCCTGCGGTCCGCCCGCTGCGCGTGGATCACGGCGGAGTCGAGGTCCAGCGCCGGGACGGCGGTGAGGACCTCCCCGGTGAACGGGCAGGTGATGGGGGCGATGGTGTCGGTCTGCTTCGGCAGGTCGGTGCCCACGTAGCCGCGCAGGACGGCGAACGGGAGGCCCGACGCGGCGGCCACGTACCTGTTGGCCATGCCCGCGTGGCTGTGCTCCTCGATCTCCAGCGCGTTCGGCCAGCCGTTCTGGACGGCGTCGCGGAAGCGGTGCAGGGAGCCGACGCCGGGGTTGCCTCCCCAGGAGAAGACGAGCTTGCGGGCGCAGCCCGCGCCGATGAGCTGGTCGTAGATGACGTCCGGGGTCATGCGCACGAGGGTGAGGTCGCGCTTGCGCTGGCGGATCACCTCGTGGCCCGCCGCGAAGGGGATCAGGTGGGTGAAGCCCTCGAAGGCGACCGTGTCCCCGTCGTGGACCACCTGGGAGACGGCCTGCGCCAGGGGCGCGATGGTTGCCATGGGGTGCTCCTCCGTGGCGGGTGCCTTGTGTTCGCTGAGCGAACTTGTATCCGTAGGGCGAACGCTACCTGGGGTCGGGTGGGGTGGCCAGTGGTGTATCCGCTGAGTGGAAGGGTGGTTGGGGCATTTGTTGGTCGACGGGGTTGCTGGGGCGTTCCGCTTCCGGCGGTCCCGGCGGTTCCGGCGGTCCCGGCAAAGGCTGCTGCCGGTTCCAGCGCATACCTCTCCAGCGAGTTCCAGCGCACAGCGATGCTGTTCGTCCCAGCGCAGCGATACTGCGAGTCCCAGCGCACACCGCTGTCTCAAGTCCCAGCGTGCTGTGGCCGATTTGACTTGGGGACCCCTCTTTTGAGCCTTTGATCGGGCTAAAAGGGCAGTCCGAAGGCCTACCCGATCACTAATTTTAAGGCTCAAAACCCCAAGTCAAATCGGCCACGTTCCGTGTCCGGTCGGCTCGGGTTGGGTCGGGGTTGGGGCTGGGTCAGGTTTGGCTGGGCTGGGCTGGGCTGGGTCAGGTTTGGTTGGTTGGGCTGGGTCGGTTTGGTTGGTTGGGTTGGGCTTGCTGGTTAGCCCGTTGGTGCTGCTTGTAGTGCCAGGAGGGTGATGTCGTCGTGTTCTGACGGGCCCAGCCAGTCGAAGACCGCTCTGCGTATCGTGTCGATCGTGGCGTCTGCTCGTTGGCCTGCGCATTCGGCCAGTACCGCTTGCAGGCGTTCTTCGCCGAAGAGTTCTTCTCGGTTCGATTCCGCTCGCGCTTCCGTTATTCCGTCGCTGTAGAGCAGCAGGGTTTCGCCTGGTTTCACCGTTGTTGTTGTTTCTTGGAAGCGGACGTCCGACAGCACGCCTACGATGCCGCCGCGTGCCACTACTTCCTCGACCGTGCCTGCCGCGTGCAGGAGCATGGGTGGGGGGTGGCCGCCTGAGGCGATCGTGAGGTTGAGGCCGCCGTCCGCCAATTGGGTCAGGGTGCCCACCACCAGGGTGGTGAAGAGCTTGCTGCCCGCCGCCACCAGTGCGGCGTTGAGCAGGTAGAGGAGTTGGGCCGGGCGTTGTTCCACCAGCAGGAGGGTGTGCAGCGACCTGCGGACTCGACCCGAGTGGACCGCTGCTTCCAGGCCGTTTCCGCAGACGTCGCCCAGCACGAAGGTGGCGGTGCCGTCTTCTCGCAGGTGGACGTCGTAGAAGTCGCCGCCCACCTCCGTTCGCCTCGCGGCCGGGTGGTAGGCCGTTGCCAGCAGGGTGCCCGGCACGTCCGGTAGCGGTTTGGGGAGCAGGTCGGCTCGGAGCACGTCCACGACCCTGGACTGCTCGCCGTGGCGGATGGCCGTTTCCAGGGCGCGGGCGGCGTGGTCGCCGTAGCGGCGGATCGAGTCCAGTTCCACCGCGGTGAAGGGTTCGCGCGGTACTCGGCGCACGATCACCAGCGCGCCCAGTGAGGTGCCGCCCTTGATCAGCGGTACGGCGTGGGCCGAGCCCGGTTCGCCGAAGTCCACCGGGAGGTCCGGGGTGCTCTCGCCGCCGAACTCCGCGTGGGTGGTGGTGCCGTCCAGGACGTCCAGCAGGCCGGTGACCACGCCTGCCGACTGGCGGGTCGTGCGGGAGCGGACGACCTCCGTCGAGCCCTTGGCCCCGTGCCACCACTCGACCCTGCCGCGCGGGGCCGGGACGATCACGGCGCACTGGTCGCCCAGGTGGGCCAGGGCGAGTTCCACGATGGCGCGCAGGGTGTCCGCGCGGTCCGTCACCGCGGACAGGCGGTTCAGCGCCTCGTCCAGGAACGCCGCGCCCCAGGCCGAGGGCGGGTCGAGGTAGCAGGCGGTCCAGCCGTCGCCCAGCGCCTGGCGGCGGGCCGGTGCGGTCAGCGCGGTGCCGGGGAGCAGGGCCGGGTAGAGGGACCGCGCCGCGGGGTTGACCAGGACGACCGTGTCCGCTTCGTCCACGATGGCCACCGCCTCCTGGAGGCCGTCGACCAGGCGGCGCCACGCGGGCAGCGCGATTCCCGGTGCCTCCGTGTCCACACGGTGCCCCTGGGCCATCGGTTGCGCTCCTGGAGTTGGGGGACGGTGGTGGCGCGGCCTTCAACTTATCGGACCGGCTCGTGGGAGGCTTGGGGTAGATCGCCGATTCTCGCGGAGGCTGTAGTGACGACGGGGCTGGACGATACCGACGTGACGGGCGACGCGGCGCTGGAGCGCGTGCTCGCCGCGATGCGGGACATGCGCGACGGCAACTTCCGCCGCAGGCTGGTGCCCGCGGGCGGTGGTGTGGCGGCGGAGCTGGCCGAGGTGTTCAACGAGATAGCCGGGCGCAACCAGTGGCTGGTGGGCGAGCTGGTGCGGGTGCGGCAGGCCGTCGGGCAGGAGGGGCGGCTGGACGAGCGGATCGCGCCCGACGACGGGCAGGCCGGGTGGGCGATGGCCGTCGAGTCGGTGAACGGGCTGCTCGAAGACCTGATGCGCCCGACGACGGAGCTGAGCCGGGTGCTCGCCGCGGTCGCGGACGGCGACCTGACGCAGCAGATCCAGGTGACCGCGCGCGGTGACCTGGCGGCGCTGGCCGAGACGTTCAACTCGATGACGGCCACCCTGCGGACGTTCGCGGGCGAGGTGACGCGCGTGGCGCGCGAGATCGGCACGGACGGGCGGCTGGGCGGGCAGGCCGAGCTGCCGGGCGTGGCGGGCATCTGGAAGGACCTGACGGACTCGGTCAACTTCATGTCCGGCAACCTCACGGCGCAGGTGCGCGACATCGCGCAGGTCGCGACGGCCGTGGCGCAGGGCGACCTGACGCAGAAGATCACCGTGACGGTCGCGGGCGAGATGCTGGAGCTGAAGGACACCCTCAACACGATGGTGGACCAGCTCTCCTCGTTCGCGGGCGAGGTGACGCGCGTGGCGGTCGAGGTCGGCACGGAGGGGCGGCTCGGCGGCCAGGCCCAGGTGCCCGGCGTCGGCGGCACGTGGCGCGACCTGACGGACTCGGTGAACTTCATGGCGGGCAACCTGACCAGCCAGGTCCGCAACATCGCCCAGGTCGCCACGGCGGTGGCGCGGGGCGACCTGTCGCAGAAGATCGACGTCGACGCCCGCGGCGAGATCCTCGAACTCAAGACGACGCTCAACACGATGGTCGACCAGCTCTCCTCCTTCGCGGGCGAGGTCACGCGCGTCGCCCGCGAGGTCGGCAGCGACGGACGGCTCGGCGGTCAGGCGACGGTGCCCGGTGTCGCCGGGACGTGGCGCGACCTCACCGACTCGGTGAACTCGATGGCGGGCAACCTGACCAGCCAGGTCCGCAACATCGCCCAGGTCGCCACGGCGGTGGCGCAGGGCGACCTGTCGCAGAAGATCACGGTGAACGCCAAGGGCGAGATCCTGGAGCTGAAGACGACCCTGAACACGATGGTCGACCAGCTCTCCTCGTTCGCCGACGAGGTGAACCGGGTCGCGCGCGAGGTCGGCACCGAGGGGCGGCTGGGTGGGCAGGCGCAGGTGCCCGGTGTCGCGGGCACGTGGAAGGCCTTGACGGACAACGTGAACTCGATGGCCGACAACCTCACGGCCCAGGTGCGCAGCATCGCCCAGGTGACGACGGCGGTCGCGGGCGGCGACCTGTCGCAGAAGATCACCGTGGACGCGCGCGGCGAGATCCTCGAACTCAAGAGCACGATCAACACGATGGTCGACCAGCTCTCCTCGTTCGCCGACGAGGTGACGCGCGTGGCGCGCGAGGTCGGGACGGACGGGCGGCTCGGCGGGCAGGCGAAGGTGCCGGGCGTCGCGGGCACCTGGAAGAACCTCACCGACAACGTGAACTCCATGGCGGACAACCTGTCCGGGCAGGTCCGCAACATCGCGACGGTCGCCACGGCGGTCGCGAACGGCGACCTGTCGAAGAAGATCACCGTCGAGGCCAAGGGCGAGATCGCCGCCTTGGCCGAGACGATCAACGGGATGGTCGACACGCTGCGGTCGTTCGGCGACGAGGTGACGCGCGTGGCGCGCGAGGTCGGCACCGAGGGCATCCTCGGCGGCCAGGCCCGCGTGCCGAACGTGGCGGGCACCTGGAAGGACCTGACCGACAACGTCAACTTCATGGCGGGCAACCTGACCAACCAGGTCCGCAACATCGCCCAGGTCACCACGGCGGTGGCGCTCGGCGACCTGTCGAAGAAGATCGACGTCGACGCGCGCGGCGAGATCCTGGAGCTGAAGACGACCATCAACACGATGGTCGACCAGCTCTCCTCGTTCGCGGGTGAGGTCACGCGCGTCGCCCGCGAGGTCGGCACGGAGGGCCGCCTCGGCGGTCAGGCCGAAGTGGACGGTGTGTCCGGCACGTGGCAGAAGCTGACCGAGAGCGTGAACCAGTTGGCCAGCAACCTGACCACGCAGGTGCGCGCCATCGCGGCGGTGGCGACGGCGGTGACGGCGGGCGACCTGACCCGCCAGATCACCGTGGAGGCGTCCGGTGAGCTGGCGGAGCTCAAGGACAACGTCAACCAGATGATCGGCAACCTCAAGGAGACGACCCGCACCAACCAGGAGCAGGACTGGCTGAAGACGAACCTGGCCAGGCTCTCGGGGTTGATGCAGGGCCACCGCGACCTGGACGCGGTCGCGTCGCTGATCATGAGCGAGCTGACGCCGCTCGTGTCGGCGCAGCAGGGCGCGTTCTTCCTGTTCCAGCAGGAGGGTTTCGAGCTGACCGCGAGCTACGGCTACGGCAGGCCGGACGGCCGCGTGGTGCGGTTCGCGCCGGGCGAGTCGCTGGTCGGCCAGGCGGCGCTGGAGAAGAAGACCATCCTGGTGACGGGGGTGCCGCCGGGCTACCTGACCGTCTCGTCGGGACTCGGCTCGTCGACGCCCGCGAACCTGATCATCCTGCCGGTGCTGTTCCAGGGCGAGACGCTCGGCGTGATCGAGCTGGCCACGGTCAACGAGTTCACCGACGTGCACCTGGACCTGTTGGAGCAGTTGAAGGAGAACATCGGCGTCAACGTGAACACCATGCTGGCCAACGCCCGCACGGACGCGCTGCTCGCCGAGTCGCAGCGCCTGGCGCAGGAGCTGCGGGCCGGGTCGGCGGAGCTGGAGGACCGGGCGAAGCAGCTGTCGTCGGCGTCGAAGTACAAGTCCGAGTTCATGGCGAACATGTCGCACGAGCTGCGGACCCCGTTGAACAGCCTGCTGATCCTGGCGAAACTGCTGGCGGACAACCTCGACGGCAACCTCAACCCGAAGCAGGTCGAGTTCGCGCGCACGATCCACTCCTCGGGCAGCGACCTGCTCCAGCTGATCGACGACATCCTGGACCTGACGAAGGTCGAGGCCGGGCACATGCAGGTGCAGGCCGAGCCGGTGCGGGTGGCCGAGCTGGTCCGCTACGTCGAGGCGCTGTGCCTGCCGCTCACGGCGGAGAAGGGCCTGGAGTTCCACATCAGCGTGGAGCCGGACGTGCCCGTCACGCTGCACACCGACGAGCACCGGCTCCAGCAGATCCTGCGCAACCTGCTGTCCAACGCGGTCAAGTTCACCCACGAGGGCGGGATCGACCTGCACATCCGGCACGCGCAGCCGCAGGAGGCGCCGGACATGGCGTGGCCGCGCACGACGTCGATGCTCGCGTTCGACGTCCGCGACACCGGCATCGGCATCCCGGCCGAGAAGCTGTCGGTGATCTTCGAGGCGTTCCAGCAGGCCGACGGCACCACGAGCCGCAAGTACGGCGGCACGGGCCTCGGCCTGTCGATCAGCCGGGAGCTCTCGCAGCTGCTCAACGGCAGGCTCAACGTGCGCAGCGAACCCGGCGTCGGCAGCACGTTCACGCTGTACCTGCCGCTGACGAAGACCGGGCAGCCCGCCGAGATCCCGGCACCGCTGCCGGACCTGACCTCGCCGTCGGTGTCGGTGACCCGCGGCAGGCCCGCGCAGGCCGCCGTGGCCACCGCGCCCGCGACGCTGGTCGCGCCGGACCCGCTGCCCGCGGCGCCGACCCGGTTCCACGGCGAGAAGGTGCTGGTCGTGGACGACGACCTGCGCAACGTGTTCGCGCTGACGAGCGTGCTGGAGCTGCACGGGCTCCAGGTGATCTACGCGGACAACGGCATCGCGGGCGTGCGGGCGCTGGAGCAGTACGACGACGTGACGCTCGTGCTGATGGACATCATGATGCCGGAGCTGGACGGCAACGCGACGATGGCCGCGATCCGCGCGATGGAGCACTACGAGGACCTGCCGGTCATCGCGGTGACCGCCAAGGCCATGAAGGGCGACCGGGAGAAGAGCCTGGCGTCGGGCGCGACGGACTACGTGACCAAGCCGGTCGACACCGACCACCTGCTGCGGCTGATCGCCTACTACCTCGGCATGGGCGAGGGGGCCTAGTGCGGTGACCGCAATCCTCACCGGGTCTCGCGCGGCTCAGGTGGATCCCCCGCCCTGAGCGGCACGAACCCCGGCAGGGGTTCGCGGCCACTAGACCGCTTTGAGCGGGCCGGTGGTGGCGTCGGTGATGACCACCAGGAGCTTCGCCACGACCGGCACGAGGTCCGGCGGGACGTGGTCCAGGACGCGGCGGCGGGCGATGGCCAGGTGAGCGGGCGCGGCTGAGGCGAGCCGGGCGCGGCCCGCCTCGGTGAGCACGGCGACGTTGCCGCGCGCGTCCGCCCCGTGCCGCTCCTTGTCGACCAGGCCGTGGGCGCGCAGGGCGTCCACGACCCTGGTGACGCGCGACGGCGTGAGCCCGATGGCCGTGGCCAGCTCCGACATGCGCAGCCGCCGGTCGGGGGCCCGGTCGAGGGTCAGCAGGGTGGCGAAGTCGGTCATGGACAGGCCGGTGGCGCGCCCCATGTCGTCCTCCAGCACCCTCGGCAGCGCGTGGACGAGCCGTCCCAGCGTCGCCCACAGCAGCATCTCGTCCGCGGCCAGCGGCTCCTCGTCGGTCACCCGGCCATTCTGCCCTTCTTTGCTTGACCAGGCAAAGTTTTTCGACTACTACTTGCCTGGGCAAGCAAAGTTCACTGCTGGAGGAGGACGTCATCACCACACCACCACCGGGCGGCCCCGTCGCGGGTCTCCCCGGTTTCACCCACCGCTACGCCGAGGTCAACGGGGTGCGGCTGCACCACGTGGTCGGCGGCAGCGGCCCGGCCGTGCTGCTCGTGCACGGCTGGCCGTTCACCTGGACCGGGTGGCGGCCGACCATGCCGCCGCTCGCCGCCGCGGGCTTCACCGTGATCGCGCCGGACCTGCGCGGCTCCGGCGACTCGGGCAAGCCCGCGGGCCGCTACACCAAGCGCGACGAGGCCGAGGACCTGCACCACCTGGTCGCGCACCTGGGGTTCACCGAGGTCGACCTGGTGGGCACCGACATCGGCTCGATGGTCGCCCACGCCTACGCCGCGGCCCACCCGACCGAGGTCCGCCGCCTGGTGCTCAGCGAGGCGGCCCTGCCGGGGTTCGGCCTCGAACGGCTCATGGACGTCGCCGCGGGCGGCTCGTGGCACTTCGGCTTCCACGCCCAGGTCGACCTCGCCGAGATGCTCACGGCGGGCCGGGAGGACGCCTACCTCGACGGCTTCTGGTCGATGATGACCGCCGGGCGGATGACCCCCGCGCACCGCGAGGAACTGCTGCGCGCCTACCGCGCGCCCGGCGGGATGCGGGGCGGGTTCGAGCACTACGCCACGCTGGTCGAGGACGGTCGGGCGGCCCGCGCCGCCGCACGGCTGGAGATGCCGGTCCTCGTCCTCAACGGCGAGCACGGCCTGCCGCAGCGGATCCTGCTCGACGGCGCCCGCGAGGCCGCGACCGACGTGCGCGCGGACGTCGTACCGGGCAGCGCCCACACCATCGGCACCGACAACCCCGGCTGGCTCGCCGAGCGGCTCGCCGACTTCTTCCACGGGAGCGGAGCATGAAGGTCCTCGTCACCGGCGCCACCGGCTACGCCGGTTCCCGGATCGCCGCCGCCCTCAGCCGCGACGGGCACACCGTCCTGGGCCTGACCCGCTCGTCGGCGGGCGAACGCGCCCTGGAGGCGGTCGAAGTCACGCCGGTGCTCGGCGACCTCGCACAGCCGGACTCCTGGCGCTCGCACCTGCGCGACTCGGACGCGGTCGTGCACACCGTGCTCGACCTCGGCGACCCCGTCGGCAGCGACCGGCGGCTGTTCGCCGAACTGCTCGCCGCGCGGCAGGACGACGGCCGAGGGCGCCACCTCGTCTACACCACCGGCATCTCCGCCTACGGCCGCACCGGTCTGCCGCTGATGGACGAGACCACACCCGGCAACCCCGCCAGCCCGCTGCACTTCCGGTTCCAGCTCGAACGGGAACTCGCCGACTCGGGCCTGCCCCACACGGTCGTCCGGCCCGGTTTCCTCTACGGCGGGGCGGCGGGCACCTCGATGCTCGGCCAGTGGTTCGCGGGGCTGACCGCCTTCTACGGCGACACGGCCAAGCGGTGGAGCTGGGTGCACGTCGAGGACCTGGCGGACGCCTACACCGCCGTGCTGCGCGACCCGGCCCGCTACGACGGCGAGACCTTCGTCCTCGCCGACGACCAGCGGCTGCGCGCGATCGACGTGCAGCGGGAGGCGCTGCGCGCGGCCGGGCACACCGCGGAGGTCAGCCTGGAACCCGCCGAGGCTGGCGGGGTGCTCCAGGTGGCCGCCGACCAGGACGAGCTGGTCACCAGCGCGAAGGCCCACCGCCTGCTGGGGTGGCGACCGCGCCACCTCTCCCCCACCGACGCGATCGAGGTGCACTTCCGCGCGTGGCGGGCGGCCCGGCCGGTGGGCTAGTGCGGTTCGGCGGTCGCGTCGCCGACGGTCTCGTGGATGCTCATCACGCCCGTGAGGTCGGTCAGGCGGAACAGCTTGTGCACGGCGGGGCGCATCGAGGCCAGGCGGAGCCCGCCGCCGAGCCTGCGGTGCCAGTCGACCATGAGCGCCAGTCCCGTGGAATCCATGAACTGGAGGTCGGCCAGGTCGAGGACGACCCGGTCGGTCCGGCGGACGGGGCCCGCGACCGCGCGTTCGAGGTGTTCGGACAGGGTGGGCACGGTCTCGGCGTCGAGTTCGCCGGACACCACCACGACCTCCCACTCGCCGCGGGCCTCACTGCGCACCTGCAAGTCCATCGTCCCGAGTCCTTCCGCACGACCGATGCCGTGACCCAGAGATCGTGCAGCAAGGACCGGCCCGGCGCGAGCACCGGGTGGCCGAAGCGGCGGACCGTCCGGTGGATGTGCGACGATGCGGTCCGGCCGATCAAGGGCGAGCGGGGAGCGGGATGTGCTGAACGAACCAGCGACACCCGTCGCCGTTGAGCTCCCGGCGGAGTCCGGTTCGTGCTCGCGGGCTCGACGTCTGGTCGACGAAGCGGTCACGAACTGGGGCCTGCCGGAGGAGTTCGCGGACGACGCCGCGCTGGTGGTCACCGAACTGGTGTCCAACGGCGCGGACCACGCGGAGGGGCCGCTGCGGCTCACGGTGAGCCGCACGGACGACGGTGTGCGCATCGAGGTGCACGACCGTTCCTCCGCCCTGCCCGTGGTGAGACCGGTCAGCCCGGAGTCCCCCAGGGGTCGGGGGATGATCATCGTGAACGCGCTCAGCGAGAGCTGGGGCGTCGAGCCGGACGGGAACGGCAAGACCGTCTGGGCCGAGCTGGCCGTCGCGCGCTGACGGGGCGCCCCGCACCGGGGCCCTCGGCCGGGGTGCGTCCGCTGGTCGGCGTCGCGCGCGGATCTCCTCCTGCTCGGCGTCCCCGCTGCTCCCGTCCCGCGCGCGGGAGGACGTGGCCGGTTCGCCGTCGCGCTCCGCGTAGGCCGCCGGACGGGCCCCGGTCCGTTCCGCGCGGGTCGTGGGTCGGACCGCGGCACCCGTCGGACGGGTGCCGGACCGCGTCACGGACGGTCCAGTTCGCCCTCCTCCCAATGGCCCAGTGCGCTACCGCCGCCACGGTGACATTTGCCCTACCTGGGACACTGTGGGTTTGATCGAGTGCCCCAGCGGGCATGAACCCGGTCCCCGCACGACTTCAGGAGGCGCAGGAATGCCCGGTAGACCCGAGCGGGTCGGAGTTCTCGACGTCGGCTGTTTCAGCGCTCAGCTCGTCGTGGTGGACCGGGCACAGGGGTCGCTCCTGCACCCCGAGGTGTCGCACAAGGTGCGGCTGCGGATGGACCGGACGCTCGACGACCGGGGGCGCATCTCGAAGGCGGGCGTGGACCAGTTGGTGTCCGCGGTGCGCGAGGCCCGGCGGCTGGCCGACCGGGCCGAGGTGTCGACGCTGGTGCCGTTCGCGACCTCCGTCATCCGCGACGCCGCCAACGGCGCCGACGTGATGGAGCAGGTCGCCGTCCGCGCGGGCGTCGGGCTCGGCGTGCTGTCCGGGCCGGAGGAGGCGCGGCTGTCGTACCTGGCCGCCCGCCGCTGGTTCGGCTGGTCGGCCGGGCCGCTGGTGGTGCTGGACGTCGGCGGCGGCACGGTGGAGATCGCCGCGGGCGTGGCGGAGACGCCGGAGTTCGCCCGGTCGCTGCCGCTGGGCGCGCGCACCCTGACCAGGGAGTGGCTGGACGACGCCGCGACGACGCCGCGCAGGCTGCGCGAGCTGCGCGACCACCTGGTCGAGCGGATCGAGACGGTGCTGCCCGTGACGGCCGAGGGCCGCGCGGTCGGCTGCTCCAAGGTGTTCGAGCAGCTCGCCAGGCTCGCGGGCGCCCGTCCCCAGCGCGAGGGCCCCGCGGTGGCGCGGCAGTTGACGCTGGCCGACCTGCGCTCGTGGATCCCGCGGCTGGCCTCGCGGTCGGCGCGGCAGCGCGCGCGGCTGCCGGGGATCTCCGCGCACCGCGCCCGCCAGTCGCTCGCGGGCGCCGTCGTCGCGGAGGCGCTGATGTCGACCGCGGGGCGCGACGTGGTCGAGATCTGCCCGTGGTCCACCAGGGAGGGCCTGTTGCTGAGCCTGATCGAGCACCGCGGCCGTTCCGACGGCCGGGTCAGGGTCGCCTGACGTGCCTCGCGAAACGATGACGCTCGCGGTCGAGACCGACCGCGCGGGGCGCGTGGTGGTGGCCGTGCGGGGCGAGGTCGACCAGGCCGCCGCGGTGAAGCTGATGCACAAGCTGGACCGGTTGGTCACCGAGGGCCGGGCCAGGATCGTGCTGGACATGTCCGGGGTCAGGTTCTGCGGCGCGCAGGCGTTGAGCGCGCTGGTGCGCACCCGTGCCCGCGCCGACCGGGCAGGCGGCTGGCTGCGACTGGCGGGCACCCCGCCGCACGTGCGGAAGGTGATCGCCGTGACGGACCTCGACCGGCTGCTGCCGAACCACGAGGACGTGGCGTCCGCGCTGCTGGGCAGACGGGCCCCGGCGGACACCAAGAAGTAGTCGCGGGCGTGCGGGGGCGGGGGCGGCGTACGTTGCCCCCGTGGAGATCCGCCTCGCACGCCCGGACGAACTCGTCGCGCTCCAGGGCATCGAGATCGCCTCCGGCGAGCCGTTCCGCGCGATCGGGATGCCGGAGATCGCCGACGACGACCCGCTCCCCCTCGCCGTGCTCACCCACCTGCGGGCGCTCGGGCAGGTGTGGGTCGCGGCCGACCCCGAGCCGGTGGCGTGGATCGCCGTGGAGGAGGTCGACGGCTTCGCGCACGTCGAGCAGGTGAGCGTCCACCCCGACCGCGCGCGGCGGGGCGTCGGGCGCGCGCTGCTCGACCACGTGGACCGGTGGGCGGCCGAGCGGGGTCTGGGCGGCCTGACGCTGACCACGTTCCGGGACGTGCCGTGGAACGGGCCGTACTACGAGCGGCTGGGGTTCCGGCCGGTCGAGGACCTGACGCCGGGGCTGGCGGAGGTCGTGGCGCGGGAGGCGGCCCACGGGCTCGACCCGAGGACGAGGATCTGCCTGCGCCGCAAACCATGACGAGCGTCTCAGATCATTGTGGTTTCACGGCCACCGCGAGCGGGAACCACACCGGTGACCCGCCACGGGAGGTTGCTCGATGGTCGACTTCGTACACGAAGCGCTGTTCTACCAGGACCGGGACCAGTACCTGGCCGCGACGGTGCCGTTCGTCCTGGACGGACTCGCGGGCGGCGAGCCGGTGCTCGTGGCGGTGCCGTCGTACAACGTCGACCTGATCCGCGACGAACTGGGCGCCAAGTCCGAGCACGTGCGCTTCCTGGACATGACGCAGGGCGGTCGCAACCCCGGCCGGATCATCCCCGGCGTGCTGACCCCGTTCTCGAACGAGCACCCGTCGCGCGTGCGCATCATCGGCGAGCCGATCTGGGCCGGCCGGTCGGTGACCGAGTACCCGGCCTGCGTGCAGCACGAGGCGCTGATCAACACCGCGTTCAACGGCGTCGACGCGACGATCCTGTGCCCGTACGACACCTCGGGGCTCGCACCGGACGTGCTGGTCGACGCCGAGCGCACCCACCCGGTGCTGCTCGCCGACGGCGACCGCCGCCCCAGCCCCCGCTACGACGACCCCCGGCGGATCGTCACCGACTTCAACGTGCCGCTGCCCACGCCCCCTCGTTCGGCGGTGGCGTACTGGTTCGACATGCACAGCCTGCCCGCGACCCGCAGGCTCGTCACCGACTACGCGACCACCGCGGGCCTGACCGAGGACCGGGTGGACGACCTGGTCCTCGCGGTGAACGAGCTGACCACGAACAGCATCGAGCACGCGAACGGCGGCGGTGAGCTGCTCGTGTGGCAGGAGGGCGACGCCGTCGTGTGCGAGGTGCGCGACCAGGGCACGCTGCGCGACCCGATGGTCGGCAGGCTCAGGCCGTCGGCGAGCGCGCAGGGCGGGTACGGCGTCGTGATGGTCAACCTGCTCTGCGACCTGGTGCGCGTGCACTCGGGCGACTCGGGGACGGCCATCCGCGTGCACGTCGGCTGACGCATCACCCGATCGGTCCTGCGCGACGGTCTCCTGTCACGTGGTGGCCTCACCGCCGTCATCCTCGCCTGGTTGTCTGGACGCGTTCCGGACGCCGTCGGCGGAGGACCTCCACACATGACCGCACACCAGTTGAGCCCCCTGGACGTCGCCTTCCTCTGCCTGGAGGACGGCAGGAACCCGATGCACCTCGGCGCGGTGGCGACGTTCTCGCCGCACCAGCCGGTGCACCCGGCGCGGATCGTCGCGCTGCTGTGCGAACGGGCGCAGGAGATCTCCCAGCTGCGCAAGAGGACCAGGGCGTCGTGGCTGCCGCCGGGCGGCGCCTCCTGGGTGGACGACCCGCGCTTCGCGGTCGAGGACCACGTGACGGGGCACCACCTGCGCCCCCACGGCGGTGAGGACCGGTTCGCCGAACTGGTGTCCGCGCTCATGGCCCAACCACTGGACCTCGGCCGTCCGCCGTGGGAGCTGCACGTCGTCACCGGCCTCGCGGGCGGGCGGTTCGCGGTCGTGGTGAAGCTGCACCACGCGCTGTGCGACGGCACGAAGGCGGTCGGCCTCGGCCTGCGGCTGCTGGACGACCTGGGCCGCGACGTGCCCGTCGCGCGGGAATCGGAGCCGGGCCCCGTCGGCTTGGCCACCACCGTGGTCGACTCGCTGAGGGAACTGGCGAGCACGGCCACCATCGCCTCCGCGGTGCTGCGCAGCGCACGCACGCCGGGCACCCGGTCGCCGGTGCTGACCCGGTCGGCCCGGCCGCGCCAGGTCGTGATGGCCCGGCTCGGCCTGGACGAGGTGCAGCGGGTGCGCAAGCGGCACGGCGGCACGGTGAACGACGTGCTGCTGGCGCTCGTGACGGGCGCGTTGCGGCAGTGGCTGGTGGCGCACGACAGCGCGGGCGAGGGGGCGACGGTGCGCGCGCTGATCCCGGTGAGCAGGCGGGGCCGCGACCCGAGGGGCGGTGGGGGCAACCAGATCTCCGGTTTCCTGTGCGACCTGCCGGTCGGCGAGCCGGACGCGCGGCGCCGTCTGCGGGCGGTGCGCGCGGACATGGACCGCAACAAGGCCGTCGGCCCTGACCGGGGCGCGGGCGCGCTGCCGCTGCTGGCGGACCGCATCCCGGCCGCGGTGCACCGCCTGGCGACACCGCTGGCGGGCCGCTGCGCACCCCTGCTGTTCGACGCGCTCGTGACGAGCGTCCACCTGCCCGCGCTGCCGCTGCGGATGGACGGCGCGGACCTCAGGGAGGTGTACCCGGTCGCGCCGGTGGCGGCGGGCCACGCGGTGGGCGTCGCCCTGTCGGTGTACCGCGGCGGCGTGCACGTCTGCCTGCACACCAACCAGCCGTGGATGTCGGGGTCGCGCTGGCTGCTCGGCGCGCTGCGGCGGGAGCTGGCGGCCCTCGACCACGCCGAAGCCCGTGTAGACGGCGCATAGAAATCGTCCGTACCGTCCGGAAGACCTCCAGAGCCCACGGGAGTCACGATGGAGCTGACGTCGACGCAGGAACCCGAGACGCGAGAATTCCAGGTCCCCCCGCGCGAGTGGTGGGACGAGGAACCGACCATCGTGCGCGGTGAGGACTAGCGGCGCGGTGGGAGTCGCCGGGGCCCACCGGGACGAGCGGCGGACCCCGGCGACGGCTCAGAGGCGTGCCTTCGCGAACAGCTCCTCGTAGGCGTCGAGCACGGCGGGCACGCTGTAGCGCTCGGCCGCCGCGGCCACGCCCGCGGCGCGGTCCGGCGGGCTGTCGCGCAGGTCGCGCAGCCGGTCGGTGATGTCGCTCGCGACGCCGGGCCGCACGAGCGCGCCGAACCCGGTCTCCCGCACCGGGATGCGGACGCCCGGCAGGTCGCTGGCGAGCGCGGGCACGCCCGCGAGCATCCCGACGACCTGGACGATGCCGAAGGCCTCGAACGCGTTGACCGACGGCAGCGCGAACACGTCGAGCGAGGCGTAGAAGTCGCCCAGCGACTCGTCCGGGACGAACCCGAGCAGCCTGATGCGCGGGTCGCCGTCGATCCGTTTCCGCACGCGGTCGATGACGCTGCCGCCCGCGACGTTGCCGAACTCGCCGCCGATCAGCAGGCGGGCGTCCGGGTCGTCGAGCGCGCGGAAGCCGTCGACCAGGAACTCGACGCCCTTCTCCTCCACGATCCGGCCGAGGAACCCGACGTGCGGGCCGTCGCCGTCGCGGAACGACGGCTCCCCGGCGGGCACCGGTCGGCAGGGCGGCGGCACGGCGGCCATCGCCGGTCGGATCGACGGCCACAGCCTGCTGTGCTCGGCGTAGTCCTCGCTGGTCACCGCGACGATCCGCGCGTGCTTCATGGCGAGCCTGCTGGACGCGTCGACGACCTTGCCCTGCACGGTGTTCAGCACGCCGGGCGGCAGGCTGACGTCGCAGTGGTAGGTGAGCACGACCGGGCAGCGCGCGCCCTTCGCGACCAGGCCCGCCTCCAGCATCGGCAGGTGCACGTTGAGCACGCGGGCCGTCCTGGACGCCCGCACGACGGCGCGGGTGAACTCGGGGCTGATGGTGCCCTTGCCCAGCTTCGCCAGCACGGGGGCGCGGGTCACGCGCACACCGTTGACGACCTCCTCCGCGGGCAGCGACGGGTCGTGCCGGGTGGTGACCACCCTGACCCCGCGCCCGCGTTCGGCCAGGCCCTCAGCGACGTCCCTGGCGAAGTTGGTCAGCCCGGACACGTAGGGCGCGTAGTAGGTCAACGCGATGACGAGGTCGTCGTGCACGACTGTCCTCTCCGGAGGTGATGAGCAGGAGCACGCCGGTGATCCAGCCGAGGCCGGACCCGACGAGGAACGAGAGCTCGGCGCGCAGCAGCAGGTCCGGCACGAGCGCGAACACCGCGGCGGCCGAGGCGATGCCGACCAGCCAGGCCCGTGCGACCTCGGCGTGCAGCGCGGACGCGACCAGCGCCTGGGTGGTGGTGATGAGACCGAGGTGCGCGACGACGCCGACCGCCATCAGCGCCAGGTCGCCGCCGGCGAGCACGTAGGACGCGCCGAACACCAGGCGCACCAGCCACGGGCCGAGCAGGGCCGCGAACACCGCGCCCAGCACACCGAGCGCGGCCAGGGCGGCGGTCAGCTTCACCAGCGTCCGCACCAGGGTCCGGCCGCCCTCCCGCGCCAACCGCGTCAGCGACGGGAGCAGCGCGGTCTGGAGCGGCACCGCCACGAACAGCGGCACGCGCACCAGCAGGAACGCCGCGAGGAACCGGCCCGCGGTGTCGGAGTCGGTCGCGGTGGCCGCGACGACGACCGGCAGGCCGTTCAGCAGCAGCTGGGCGCAGACCGAGCCGAACAGCAGCGGCAGCAACGACCTCAGGAAGTCCGAAGTGGACACCTCGCCCGCGCCGCGGGGCAGCGTGAGCAGGAGCGGAAGGTGCGCGAGCGCGATGGCGGCGACGAGGGTCCACGCGAACCCGGCGCTGTCCGTCACCACGGCGTAGCCGAGACCGAGCGCGAACAGCACCCGCAGCGCGGTGTCGACCACCAGCAGGCCGCCGTGCCACGCGAGCCGCCCGCTGCCGATGAGCGCGCCCCGGACGAGGAACTGGCCCGCGGACACCAGGCACAGCGCTGCGACCGCCACCACCGCCCACGGCTCGCCCCCGAGCGGGTCGAGCAGCAGCGGTGACGCCGCCGCGACGAGCAGGAGTTCGACGGCGGCGAGACCGAGCGCGACGCGGGTCGCGGCCCTCATCGCCGTGTTCGGCGACAGCCTGGCCAATTCCTGTTCCACGGGGAGGAACGCGCCGAATCCGATCAGCAGGGAAAGCGACCAGAAAGCGCCGAAGTACCCGTACTCGGCGGGCGTGAGATTCCTCGCGACCACGGCCAGGTAGGCGTTCACGAGCAGCCCGGACGCCACGACGCAGGCGCCGACGAGACCGATGGACCTCGTTCCGCCGCTGGTGGGAGCGCTCAGGACGGTTCACCTCACACGACGCGGACACGGGGATCGCCGAACCATAACGGCAACCGGCAGGGCGGAACGCCCCTGTTCCCGGCCCGTAACACGCTGCTCACGTGGTTAACGCAAACGTTGCAGCGGAAGGCGCGACCACGTCCTCCACGTAATTGAGCGGCACTACGTTCACGGCTCGTCGATGAATACCCAGCCGACTGAGGACCACCACGAGTGACGACAACGATTACCCCTGCGCCCGAGGTCGAGTCCACTCCGCCGCCCCGTCGGCGCGGACCGGCTCTCCGCACGATCGTCCTGGTCGCGGGTCTGCTCACCGTGGTGTTCGCGGGTCTGCTCCCGCTGGCCCCGGTGACGGTCAACGACCCCACCGTCCAGTGGCCGGAGGACGTCTCGGCGCCCCGGTCCACCAGTCTCGCGCTGGGCGCCTACAAGCCGCTCGGCCTGGACGTCCGGTTCAGCTGCGACACCGCGCGCGCCGCCGGTGGCGCGGGCGTCGTCGTGTCCACCATGGACCCCGGCGTACCGGCCGTGGACGAACGGGGGCTGAGCGTCCGCACGGTGGGCGACCGGCTGCTGATCCGGGCCACCGGCACGACCCTGCTGGACTCCCCGCTGCCCGCGGGCGACTGCGCCTACCGGGTGCGCGGCGACCGGAACGGGCTCGCGGTGCTGCTGGACGGCACCGAGATCAGCCACGGCGGCGTCCTGCCGGACGTGCACTCGCTGGCGACCACGCTCACCGCGCTGGACGGCGCGACCGCCGACGACCTGTCGGTGTCGGTGCGGGTGGACGACCAGTTCACCACCAGCCCGTCGACCGCGAAGGTCGTGCTGATGGTCCTGCTGGCGCTGGCCGCGCTGGTCGCGGTCGCCGGCCTGGTGCGGATGGACACGCGGATCTCGTTGCCGCGCACCGGGTTCCGGCCGCGGCTGGTCGACATCGTGGTGCCCGCGGTCATGGTGCTGTGGGTGTTCCTGGCCCCGATGTCCGACGACGACGGCTACTACAGCGCGATGGCGCGCAACGTCGACGTCACCGGCTACGTCGGCAACTACTACCAGCTGCTCAACCAGGGCTTCACGCCGTTCGCCTGGTTCTACTACTTCCTGTCCGAGTGGCAGGTGCTGTTCGGCACGGCCCCGGTGGTGCTGCGCGTCCCGGCCCTGCTGTTCGGCCTGGTGACGTGGTTCGCGGTCCGCTGGTTCGTCGCGCGGGCCGGGGTGCTCCCCGCCGCCTGGTCGCGGCGCGGCCCGTGGGTCGACCGCGGCGCGCGGGTCGTGCTCGCGTCGGCGTTCCTGGTGTGGTGGCTACCGCTGGACATGGGCGTGCGGCCCGAGGGCGTCGTCACGATGTGCGGTGCGCTCACGCTGCTGGCCGTCGCGAAGGCCGTGGAGTCGCAGCGGCTCACGCCGCTCGCCGCGGGCATCGGCGTCGCGGGCGTCGGGTTCTTCGCCCACCCCACCGGTTTCACCGTGCTGGCACCGCTGGTCGCCGGGCTGCCGCTCCTGATCCCGCTGCTGCGCAAGGACACCGACGGCACGGCGGACTGGAAGACCGTGCTGGCGCGGACGCTCGGCGTGCTCTCACCCGGCGCGGTGGCCGTGGTCTTCGCGTTCTCGGACGGCACGCTGCGGGACTTCGTGCACGCGCAGGACATCTTCCTCCGCATCGCCGGGCAGGACAGCTGGTACACCGAGATCTCCCGGTACACGTTCCTGCTCAACACGAGCGACCCGATGGCGAACTACGCCAAGCGCGCTCCCGTGCTGCTGTGCCTGGTCGCGCTGGTGTGGTTCGTGGTGCTGGTGACCTCGGCGCGGGCGCGGCGCGTGCCCGTCCCGCCCCGGCTGGCGCTCGCGGGCTGGTCGACGCTGTTCGCGTTCCTGCTGCTGTGGTTCACGCCCAGCAAGTGGACGCACCACTTCGGCAGCTTCTCCGGCATCGGGTCGGCGTTCCTGGCGCTGCTGCTGGTCGGGTCGGTACCTCTGGTGCGGGAGCTGACGCGCGACCGGAAGCTGTCGGTGCCGGTCGTGCTGGGCGCGGTGGTCAGCGTGTCGGCGATGATGGCGCTCGCGTTCCACGGGGCCAACAAGTGGCCGTACTCGTGGCTGCTGGGCATCCCGAACCCGAACGTCTCGCCCGGTGTGTCGGTGATCAGGTTCGACAAGCCCTACTGGGGTCTGATCGCCATCGGGGTGGTGGCGTTCCTGGTGGCCCGCACGCTGCCGCACTGGCGGAAGCTCGCGGTCGTCGTGGCCGTCCCGGTCGTGGTGGTGCTGTTCTTCCTGGCCAACATCACCTACCTGGTCGGCGGTTTCTCCTACGCCACCGTGCAGACGCTGGGCACGTGGTCGCCGTGGGCGGCAAACGTCCGCGACCCGCTCGCCACGAACTGCGGGGCGGCGGAGGCGATCGACGTGCTGGACGTGCGCGGCGCGCAGCCGCTCGCGGAGCTGGCGGGCCAGCCCCCGGTCGACGGGTCCGCGTTCGCCCAGGGCCGCGGCTGGTTCCCCTCCGCTCCCCCGCCCGAGGGCGGAGCGGGGGAGACGGCGTGGGGCAGCCTGGTCGACCGGCCGGGCCAGGAGTTCCCCGAGCAGACCGTCGGGAAGCTGACCACCCCGTGGTTCGTGCTCGACGGCGGCCCGGACGCCACGGCCGTCCTGGTCTCGGGGCTGCTCGGTCAGGGCAACACGCTCACCGTCGAGTTCGGCACGGCGACGGGCAGGGTCCTGGGCACCACGCCGATCACCGACCAGCAGGACAGCGTCATCTGGCGCAACCTCGTGCTGCCGCCCGCGCCGTCGGGCGCGGAGACCGTGCGGCTGGTGGCGGCCGACGGCTCGATGGGCTGGGGCGGCTGGCTCGCCGTCACGGCCCCGTCGGTGCAGCGCGCGGTCCCGCTCAAGGACTACGTGCCGAGGGACGCCGCCGTGGCGGTCGCGTGGCAGTTCGCGTTCCTGTTCCCCTGCCAGCGCCAGCCGGAGCTGCGCGACGGGATCATCGAGCCGGTCTCCTACGCCGTGCAGTGGGGCGACACCGCCACCGGGGGCATCTCCGACGCCACCTGGCAGCCCGTGCGCGGCGGCCTCTTCGGCGACGTTCTCGTGTCGCAGTCGATCACCGCGCTCACCGCCGGGATGCGCGACTTCCCCGGCGCGCACTCGACCCAGGTCTACCAGACGGAGGCCCGCTACCCCTCGGGCCGGTACACCCTCACCCACCAGCGCAAGACCCTGTTCGGCTGGGAGGCCATGCGATGACCGGCTCGATGAGCGCGCGGGAAGCCCTCGCGCTGAGCGCGGTGCAGTCGGCGATCGGATCACCACCGGTGGTGCGCGCGGCGAAGGCGCTGTCCCTGTTCGGCGAGCACAGCGCGGGCTGGTTCGCGCTCGGCCTGGTCGGCGCCGCCGTCGACCGCGAGCACCGTCGCGAGTGGACGGTCGCGGCCGGGTCGGTGGTCGCCGCGCACGCCGCGTCCATCGTGGTGAAGCGGGTCGTGCGCCGCGGGCGGCCCGACCACCCGGACGTGCGGGTGCTGGCGGGGACGCCGAGCGGGCTCAGCTTCCCCTCCTCGCACGCCACGTCCACGACCACCGCCGCGATCCTCTACGGCGCGTTGACCAAGCAGCCCCTCACCCCCCTGCTGGTGCCGCCGATGGTGCTCAGCAGGCTCGTGCTGGGCGTGCACTACCCGAGCGACGTCATCGCGGGATCGCTGCTCGGTGCCCTCGTCGCGGGCGGCGTGCGGCGCCTCACCTCCCGCCGACCCGGACCGGAGGAGCGATGACCGTGGCCGCGACAGCCGACGTCCGTCCCGCGCCGTGGCGCACGTTCCTCGGCCTGGTGCGGACCGCACGCCCGCACCAGTGGACGAAGAACGTGCTGGTGCTCGCCGCGCCGTTCACCTCCACCCGGATCTTCGAGGCCGACGTGCTGCGCTCCGCGGCGCTCGCGTTCGCCGCGTTCTGCCTGGCCGCGTCGTCGATCTACCTCGTCAACGACGCCAAGGACGTGCTGGCCGACCGGGAGCACCCGAGGAAGAGGCTGCGGCCGATCGCCGCGGGCGTCGTGCCCGTGCCGCTCGCCCACGGCGCCGCGGTGGTGCTGGCGCTCGGGTCGCTGGGCGTCGCGGCGGCGGCCAACTGGACGCTCGTCGTGATCATGGCCGTGTACCTGGTGGTGCAGCTCGGCTACTGCTTCGGGCTCAAGCACCAGCCCGTGCTGGAGCTGTGCGTCGTCGCCTCGGGCTTCCTGCTGCGGTGCATCGCGGGCGGGGTCGCGGCGGACATCGTGCCCTCGCAGTGGTTCCTGCTCGTCACCGCGTTCGGCTCGCTGTTCATCGTGGCGGGCAAGCGGTACGCGGAGATCAAGCTGTACCAGTCGACCGGCGCCGCGATCCGGCACTCGCTGACGAAGTACTCGGAGACCTACCTCCGGTTCGTCTGGGCCACCTCGGCGGCCGTCATGAACATGACGTACGGCCTGTGGGCGTTCGAGATCAGCCAGCGCACGCACAACAGCTGGGGCGCGCTGTCGATGGTGCCGTTCGTCATCGCCGTGCTGCGCTACGCCGTGGACGTCGACAGCGGCAAGGCCGGTGCCCCGGACGACCTCGCCCGCACCGACCACGTCCTCCAGGTGCTGGGCCTGGTCTGGCTCGGGACGCTCACGCTGGCGATCTACGTCTAGCCTGGTCGCTCGTGCGCCTGCTCTCCCACGACGACCCGCTCCCGCTGGAGCACCCCCGCCGCTTCGCCGTGGCGGGACCAGCGGGGGCGGGCAAGTCCACGCTCGCCGAACGGCTCTGCGGCCCGCTGGGCGTGCCGTTCACGCAGTTCGAGTCGTTCTACCACGCTCCGGGCTGGACGGTCCGGGAGACGTGGCGGCAGGACGTGCTCGCGTTCGTCGCGGGCCCGGTGTGGGCGATCGAGTGGCAGGGCGAGGAGGTCCGCGAGGAGCTGACCGCCCGCACCCGGGTGCTGGTGTGGCTGGACCACCCGCGAGCGCTGACCGTCGGCCGCACCGTCGTGCGGACGGTGCGGCGCAGGCTCGGCGGCGGCACCCCGATCCCCGGCGGGAACGTCGAGGGGCCGCTGCGGACGTTCTTCACCGACCCCGACCACATCGTCAGGGAGGCGTGGCGGCGGCACCCGACCGTGCGGGCCGGGGTTCGGCGCCTGATCTCGGAGGACCGGCACCCGGACCTGGTGGTGGTGCGGCTGCGCGGGCAGCGGCAGGTGCGGGAGTGGGTGCGCGGACCGTTCACCGCGGCGGTGTGACCAGGATCCGGTCTCACGGCTTCCGGGCTCCTCCGGGACGCGCCCGCTGCCCCGTCGACACCGGCCCGCACGGCCTCAGCGCTGGACCAAGGCGGCCGACGAGCACGGCCGGGACATGATCTCCACGGCCCTGGTGCGTGCGGCCTCAGCGCTGGACCGCGGAGACGGCCGTGGCGTCCACGGCCAGGTAGGTGTCCTCGGTGGCCGCCTCCAGGAATCCCGGCCGAGGATCGGGCGTGAAGGTCACCGGGCTCTGGAGGAGGTCCTCCCAGCTGCGGTCCGCGCCCTCCTCGAACCCCTCCCTGGTCCGCTCGACGGCGTCGGACCAGCGCCGCCGCTCCACCTGCCGCTGGATCAGCCGCCGCTCCTGCTCGGTCCGCTCCACCTCGTCCTCCGGCGCGCCGACCCTCGGCCTCGGCAGCTCGTCGTCGACCACCGACGCCACCTCGGCCTCGACCCGCGCGAGGGCGGCGCACGCGCCGAACAGGCGTCGGGACATGCCGACGACGAGGTCGGTGCCGGGCACCCGGCCGGTGAGCATGTCGAGCCGCCGGTCGCGGTGGCCGTCCTCGCGGCGGGCGGTCTCGCGCTCGTCCATGGTGGAGCGGTCCTCCTCCAGCAGCGTGACCAGGCCGATCCCGCCGCGGCGGGTGCCGCGCTCGGTCACGCCCGCGCCGACCGGCAGCACGCTCCACTCCCGCCTCGGCATGGCGACCAGGGCCAGGTGGACCAGCATCCGGGACAGGGCGAGGGTGAGCAGCCGATCGTCGTCGGCGGCCGTGGCGGACGCCGGGGCACCGGAGGCCTCCTCCACGTCCAGCGTCACGAACACGCGGTCGGTCAGGCTGGTGCCGCACAGCACCTTCACGTGCGGTCCGTCCATGAGTCCCGGCCTGCGGAGCTGCTCGGCGCCCTTCGCCAGCCCCGTCCTGCCGAGCCGCTTGGCCCCCTTCGCCTCGACCAGCCACGGCAGACCGGTCCGGGGGTGGTAGCCGACGAGGTCGGGGAGCCCCGTCGTGGACGACCAGGCCCACCCGGCGCCGGTCGGCGAGTGCTCCTCGGCGTGCACGGTGGCCCCCAGCCCCATCAGGCCGCGGCACGCCCACTCGGCCATCGTCATTCCGGCGCGGTAGCCGAACGCCGCCCTGGCCGTGACCTCCGTGCCGTCGGTGTAGACGACGTTCGGCTCCAGCGTGAACCCGGTGCCGCCGGTGGACGACCGGTGGCGGGTGCGGACGAGGTACGCCGACAGCGGTGACCTCCGCGCGAGGATCTCCGCCCACGCCAGCGACGGCACGGCGGCCAGCCAGGCGGTCCGGTCCCGGCCCACCGAGGTCGCCGCGTCGATGACGTCGCGCCACGTCGTGCCGACCCGGTACGCGCCGGAGGCGGGCACCACCCCGGCTCTGGGCCACGGTGTGACGACGCCCGCCACGACAGCGGGTTTGGGGCGCACGTCCGGCGTGAGCGGCGTCGACCGGCGCACGAACACGGGCACGTCGAAGGCGTCCGAGATGCCGATGAGCGAACTCGTGGCTCCTCGTGGAGGCAGCATGTGGTCGAGCGTCCCAGAACCGGGGTGGAGCTGACCAAGGTTGACCGCTCAAGAACGGTACCGCCGGGTGATCCCCGTCGGACTCGTGTTTCACCCCGGAGGGGCGGGGGAAACCGCCGTGGCATGACGAACACGCTGCTACTGGACGTCGACGGCACGCTGGTGGACACGAACTACCACCACACGGTGGCCTGGCTGCGCGCGTTCCGGTCGGTCGGGCTGACGGTGCCCGCGTGGCGGGTGCACCGGGCCATCGGCATGGGCGGCGACCGGCTGGTCGAGGCGGTCGCGGGCGAGCACGCCGAGGCCGAGCACGGCGACGCGGTCCGCAAGGCGTGGAAGGACGAGTTCGACGGTCTCCTGGCCGAGGTCCAGCCGTTGGAGGGCGCGCACCGGCTGATCACGTCGGCGGCGACCGAGCACGGCTTCGCCGTGGTGCTGGCGAGTTCCGGCAAGCGCGAGCACCTGGAGCACTACCTCGACCTGCTCGACGTTCGCGACGTGATCGCGGGGTTCACCACGTCCGAGGACGCGGAGGACTCCAAGCCCGCTCCCGACCTGCTCCAGGCCGCCCTGTCCACAGTGGACTCCGAACGGGCCGTCGTGGTCGGCGACTCGGTGTGGGACTGCGACGCGGCCCGGCGCACAGGGCTCCCGGTCGTGGGCCTGCTGACCGGCGGGTTCAGCGAGGCCGAGCTGCGGGAGCACGGCGCGTCCTCGGTGTACGTGGGGCTGGACAACCTCCGCTCCGACCTCGTCGACCTGCCCTTCGCCGCCGTCTAGGAGGACCACCATGCGCATCGGCTACACCCTGATGACCGAGCAGGCCGGGCCGAGGGCCCTCGTCGAGCACGCCGCGAGCGCCGAACGCGCCGGCTTCGACTTCGAGGTCATGAGCGACCACTACTTCCCCTGGCTCGACGAGCAGGGGCACGCGCCCTACGCGTGGAGCGTGCTGGGGGCGGTGAGCGTCGCGACCGAGCGGATCGACCTGATGACCTACGTGACGTGCCCGACCATGCGCTACCACCCGGCGGTCGTGGCGCAGAAGGCCGCGACGGTGCAGGAGCTGAGCGGCGGCCGGTTCACCCTGGGCCTCGGCTCGGGCGAGAACCTCAACGAGCACGTGATCGGCCGGGGCTGGCCGCCGGTGAACGTGCGGCACGAGATGCTGACCGAGGCGATCGAGATCATCTCCCAGCTGTTCGACGGCGGGTACGTCGACTACGTGGGGCAGCACTTCCGGGTCGACTCGGCGAAGCTGTGGGACCTGCCCTCCACCAGGGTGCCGCTCGCGGTCGCGGTGTCGGGCAAGCAGTCCGTGCAGGCGTTCGCCCCCGTGGCGGACACGATGGTCGCGGTGGAACCGGACGCGGACCTGTGCCGCCAGTGGGACGTGTTCAAGGGCGACGGCGGGCCCACGCGCAAGGTGGGTCAGCTCCCGGTGAGCTGGGGGCCGGACCGCGACGAGGCCGTGGCGCGGGCGCACGAGCAGTTCCGCTGGTTCGCGGGTGGCTGGAAGGTCAACGCGGAGATCCCCGGCACGGCCGGGTTCGCGGCGGCGAGCCAGTACGTGACGCCGGAGGACGTGGCGGACAACATCCCGTGCGGGCCGGACGTCGAGCCGATCGCCGCCGCGGTCGCGAAGTTCCGCGACGCGGGCTTCACCGACCTCGCGCTGGTGCAGGTCGGCGGCGACCACCAGGAGGACTTCCTGGACTTCGCGAAGGGCGAGCTGCTGCCCGCGCTGCGCGCGGTCTGACCCGCTGGCGCGGTGGCCGCGTGACCCCCGGCGGGGATCGCGGTCACCGCGCTAGGACTGCGGTGCCACGGCGTCCGACCGGGGCGGCGGGCACGGCGGCGGGCTGCCGTTGGGCAGCGGCGGTGGCGGCTCCACGCCCTCGGGCAGCGGCGGGCAGCCGGGTGGTGGCTGGCGGCGCGAACCCGGCGGGGGCTTCACCACGGTGACCGTCTCGGTGGACTGCTTCGCGCCGCCCGAACCGCCCGATCCCGGCAGGTCGCCCGGATCCTCGTCCTTGGTGGTGGTCGCGAGCGCCACCGCGACGGCGATCAGCGCCGCGGCGACCGCGCCCGCGAGCACGACGCCGACCCTGGCGGGTGCCCGCTTGGTGATCGGTGTGCTGCTCGTCGGCTCGTCGTCGAAGGCCGCTTTGATGTCCGTCAGCGGCGGCACGCCGACGCTGGCCGCCTGCGCGGCGCGCAGCAGCTCCGCGCACTGGGCGGCGCGCGGGCGGCGGCTCGGGTCGGAGTGGGTCATGGACACCAGGACCTCGGTCCACGGCTCCGGCAGTCCCGCCGGGACGCGCGCGGGCCGGGACAGCCTGGCCAGTGCGGCCTCCGTGTCGCCGCCGGGGTACTCGGCCTGGCCGGTGAGGCACTCCAGCAGCACGAGGCCGAGCGCGTAGATGTCCGTCGGGGGCGCGACCTCCCGGCCGCGCAGCTGCTCCGGCGCGAGGTACCCGGCGGTGCCGACGAGCAGCCCGGAACGGGTCACGCGGGTGGCGTGGGCCTGCAGCGCAAGGCCGAAGTCGGCGAGGTAGGCCTGCCGCCCGGTGTCGTCCAGCAGGATGTTCGACGGCTTGATGTCGCGGTGCACGATCCCCCACGCGTGGACGAAGTCCAGCGTGTCCGCGACCTGCGCGCCGATGCGCGCGACCAGCGACGGCGGGAGCGGGTGGCGCATCCGCTGGCGCAGCGTGCCGCCGTCGACCACCTGCATCACGTAGTACGGCCGCCCGCGGTGGGAGCCGGTGTCGAACACCGTGACGACGCCGGGGGTGTGCAGCGCGGCGAGCATCTGCGCCTCGCGGTCGAGCCGGATCTGGTCCTCCGGCGTGGCACCGCTGAGGAAGAGCTTGATGGCGACCGAGCGGTCGAGGCGGACGTCCCTGGCGCGGTACACCTCGGCCATGCCGCCGGTGCCCAGCAGACCGCCCAGTTCATAACGGCCGCCGATGACCTTGCCACTCTGATCGCCGTCCCAGACGGCGGTCGCTTCACTGCGGCTGGTCATCCCCGGCCGGCCCTCCCGCTTTGCCCGTCACACACGAGCAACCTACCCGCCACAGGGCGAAGTTGCCCGTGTGGGGTCGAATCAGCGATCTTCGTCGCACGCGTCCCCACGCACCCCTCAGCGCGCAGATGCACGTGCATCTGCATGGAGGTCGTTCGTCGGCCCCCCGGTGTTACTCGCCGAGGGCCAGCCACAGCTCGGCGCGCACCCCCGGCGCGTCGAGGGACCTCCCGAGCAGGGATTCCGCTCGGCGAACCCGGTTCCGGAGGGTGTGCCGGTGGATGCCGAGCCGGGTCGCGGCGGGGTCCCACTGGCCGTGGTGGGCCAGCCAGACGCGCAGCGACTCGCGCAGCTCCGCGGAGAGCGGGCGCAGCAGCGAGTCCGCGAACGCCCTGCCCGCGCCCTCGGGCAGCAGGGCCATCAGCCCCGCGCCCGCGAGGTCCGCGAACCGCACCACGGGCGCGGACGGCCGCGCCGCCGCCAGCGCGTCCAGCGCCTGCCGGTAGCCCTCCGCCACGTCGGACACCTCGACCGGCAGGGAGATCCCGACCGACGCACCCGGCACGGCGGGCACCTCCTCCGCCACCACGACCACGCGACCGTCGACCTCGGCGGCGAACCCCGGCACGTCCTGCACGGCCACGCCGTCCAGCGCCGCCACGTGCAGCGGGCCGGCGGGCAGGTCGGGCACCAGGTCGCCGCGGCCTGCCAGCAGCAGGTGGAACTCCGCGGTCCGCGACCGCCGCCGCGCGGTGTCGGACTGGGCCAGCGCCAACGTGAGCAGGGACGCGGCCGTCGTCACGATGCCGCGGTCGGCCGGGTCCCACGGCCTGTCCCGGCCCACGGCGAGGAACCCCCGGCCGCGTCCGCCGAGCACCTGCATGACGACGTGCTCGCCGCCGGTCTCGAACGCCGAGCTGGCCAGTCCGCCGGACGTCCTGAGCCGCGCCAGCTCCGGCTCCAGGTCCGGCAGCGGGCGGAGGCCGAACGCGTGCACGGGCCGCCCGGCCGGGTCGAGCAGCACGACCCGCGCGTCCACCCACTGCCCCAGCCGCCGCACCACGGCCGCGACGCCGTCCCGGCCGACCGCGGCGCGGGTGAGCGCCCGCTGGGCCTCCCCGGCACGAGTGAGCGCGGCGTACTCGTCGGCGGCCACGGCCCGCGACACCGCCTTGCTCAGCGCGATGAACGGGGTCTCGCGCGGCACCTCCAGCAGCGGCAGGCCCGCGCGGGCGGCGGCGGCCACCAGACCCGGCGGCACGACCGCGTGGCTCAGGCCGGTGCCGAACCCGAGCCCCACCACGCCGACGGCCGCGAGCCGGTCGACGTACGCGCGGAAACCCCGCCGCACGGCCAGACCGGTGGTCAGCAGCAGCTCGCCGCCCCCGAGGAACGGCGTCGGGTCGACCAGCTCGGTGCCGTGCACCCAGGACACGGCGCGGTCCAGCCCCTGCGCGCCCGCGAGAACCGGCAGGCGCAGGTCGTCGACCAGGGAGCGCAACGTCGGCGGCACACTCCAGTTTGTACAGCAGGGACGCCGGAACGCGCCAGATCCGACACTGCGCCCCCGCTCGCGCGCCACCATGCTGGAGCCATGACGCGACTGCGCACCGCACTGCCCGGACCCCGGTCACTGGAACTGGCCTCGCGCCGCACGAGCGCGGTGGCCCAGGGGGTCGGGTCGACCCTCCCCCTCTACATCGAGTCGGCCGAGGACGGGCTGCTGGTCGACGTCGACGGCAACCGGCTCATCGACCTCGGCTCGGGCATCGCCGTGACGAGCGTGGGCAACCCGGCGCCCGCGGTCGCGGAGGCCGTGCACGCGCAGATCGACAGGTTCAGCCACACCTGCTTCATGATCACGCCGTACGAGGGCTACGTCGAGGTCTGCGAGGCGCTCAACGAACTGGTGCCCGGCGACCACGAGAAGCGGTCGGCGCTGTTCAACTCCGGCGCGGAGGCGGTGGAGAACGCGGTCAAGATCGCCCGGCACGCCACCGGGCGGACGGCCGTCGTCGTGTTCGAGCACGCCTACCACGGCCGCACGAACCTCACGATGGCGCTGACGTCGAAGAACATGCCGTACAAGCACGGTTTCGGGCCGTTCGCGCCCGAGGTCCACCGGGTGCCGATGTCGTACCCGTACCGCGACGGCGGCCTGAGCGGTGCCGAGGCCGCCGCCCGCGCGATCGACCTGGTCGAGAAGCAGGTCGGCGCGACCAACGTGGCGTGCGTGCTCGTCGAGCCGATCCAGGGCGAGGGCGGCTTCGTCGTGCCCGCGCCCGGTTTCCTGGGCGCTCTGTCCGCGTGGTGCACCGCGACGGGCGCGCTGCTGGTCGCCGACGAGATCCAGACCGGCTTCTGCCGCACGGGTTCCTGGTTCGCGAGCGACCACGAGGGCCTCGTGCCGGACCTGGTCACCACCGCCAAGGGCATCGCGGGCGGCCTGCCGCTGGCCGCCGTCACGGGCCGCGCCGACCTGATGGACTCCGTGCACGTCGGCGGGCTGGGCGGCACGTACGGCGGCAACCCCGTCGCGTGCGCCGCCGCCCTGGGCGCGATCCGCACCATGCGCGACCTCGACCTGTCCGCCGCCGCGCGCCGGATCGAGGGGGCGGTGCTGCCCAGGTTGAGGGCGTTGGCGGAGAAGACCGGATCCTCCGCGGCCTCCGCGGGGAGCACCTCGACCGGTCTGATCGGCGACGTCCGAGGCCGGGGCGCGATGCTGGCGATCGAGTTCGCCGAGCCCACGCCGGAGATCGCGGGCCGGGTCGCGAAGGCCTGCCACGCCGCGGGCGTGGTCGTGCTGACGTGCGGCACCTACGGCAACGTCGTCCGCCTGCTGCCGCCGCTGGTCATCCCGGACGACCTGCTGGCCGAAGGCGTGGACGTGCTCGAAGAGGCCGTCCTGGGGGTGATCGCGTGAGCACGCCGTACTGGGTCGCGGGCTCCGCGACGACGAGCGGGACCGAACTGGCCGTGCACAGCCCCTTCGACGGCGCGCTGGTCGGCACGACCTCGCAGGCGACGGCGGACGACGTCGAGCGCGCGGTGGCCGCGGCCGAGGCGGTCGCACCGGACCTGGCCGTGCTGCCCGCGCACGCCCGCGCCGCCGCGCTCGACCACGTGTCCCGGCGGCTGCTGGAGCGCGCGGACGAGGTCGCGGCGCTGATCACCGCCGAGGCGGGCAAGCCGGTCAAGTGGGCGCGCGTGGAGGTCACCAGGGCGGCCTCGACGTTCCGCTGGGCGGCCGAGGAGGCCCGCCGCTTCTCCGGCGAGCTCCAGCGGCTCGACACCGACCCGACCGCGAGCGGTCGGATGGCGCTCGTGCGGCGGGTGCCGCGCGGCCCCGTGCTGGGCATCGCGCCGTTCAACTTCCCGCTGAACCTGGTGGCGCACAAGGTCGCCCCGGCCATCGCGGTCGGCGCGCCGATCATCCTCAAGCCCGCGCCCGCGACCCCGCTGACCGCGCTGCTGCTGGGCGAGCTGCTGGCCGAGACCGACCTGCCCCCCGGCGCGTGGTCGGTGCTGCCGGTGCCGAACGAGGTCGCCGCCGAACTGGTGACCGACCCGCGCCTGCCGGTGGTCACGTTCACCGGCTCGGGCCCGGTCGGCCACGGCATCCTGGACCGCGTGCCGCGCAAGCACGTGGTGCTGGAGCTGGGCGGCAACGCCGCGGCCATCGTCTGTCCTGATTGGACGGACATCGACTGGGCGGCGCAGCGGATCGCCACGTTCGCGATGTACCAGGCGGGCCAGTCGTGCATCTCCGTGCAGCGGGTGTACGTGCACCGCTCGGTCTACGAGGAGGTCGCCGCGGCCGTGGTGGCGCACGTGCGCGAGCTCGGCACCGGCGACCCCGCCCTGCCCGGCACCGACGTGGGCCCGCTGATCACCCTGCCCGCCGCCGAACGCGTGCAGGAGTGGGTGTCCGACGCGGTCGCCGCGGGCGCGACCCTGCTGACCGGTGGCGACCGGGACGGCTCGACCGTCGCGCCCACCGTGCTGGCGGGGGCGCCGGAGGAGTCGAAGGTCGTCGCCGAGGAGGCCTTCGGCCCGGTCGTCGCGCTCCAGGTGGTCGACAGCGTCGAGGAGGCGTTCGACAAGGTCAACGCCTCGCGCTTCGGCCTCCAGGCGGGCGTCTTCACCCACGACGTGCGGATCGCGTTCCAGGCGTCGGCGAGGCTCGCGGTCGGTGGCGTGATCGTCGGCGACGTGCCGAGCTTCCGCCCGGACCAGATGCCCTACGGCGGCGTGAAGGAGTCCGGGACCGGCCGCGAGGGCGTCAGGTCGACGATGGACGACCTGACCGAGCCGCGCGTGCTGGTGCTGACGGGGCTGACCATCTGACCGCGCGGGCGAGCTGGCGCCCGGAACGGCGGTGGTCCAGACCAAGTGTCACCGCCACGTCCACTCCCGACAACAGATACCTCCAGGTAGCACACACCTTGTGAGGAACCCTCAAACCTCCGAGGCGTTCCCAGTTTTACGAATCTGGTGTGCTCCACAGGCTTGTCTCCCCGATCTTGACGGCTCGCCGGATCCGTGTGCATCCTGCATGGCCGCCACGACGAGAGGAGCCGCCGTGCCGGTCACCATCAGGGACGTCGCACGCCAGGCCAGGGTGTCGGTGTCGACGGTGTCGCGGGCGATCAGCGCACCGGACCTGGTTCGAGCCGACACCAGGGAACGCGTGCTGGAAGTGGTGCGCGGACTGGGCTACCAGCCCAACCCCGCCGCCAGGAGCCTGATCACCGGGCGCACCGGGAACCTGGGCATCGTCGTCCCGGACCTCGGCAACCCGTTCTTCCCGTCCGTGCTGCTCGGGGTGCAGGCCAGAGCGCGCGAGTCGGGCAACTCGGTGTTCTTCTGCGACAGCGGGCAGGACGGCGCGACCGAGGAGGAGCTGATCCGCACGATGGCCCGCCAGGTCGACGGCGTGGTCGTGTGCGCGTCGGCCCTCGACGACGAGACGCTGGCCGAGCTGTCGACGCTGACCACGATGGTGCTGGTCAACCGCGTGCTGCCCGGCGTGCCGTCGGTGCTGCTGGACAGCGCGGCGGGCATGGCCGCCGTCGTGGAGCACCTGGCGGCGCTGGGGCACCGGCACTGCGCGTACCTCAACGGCCCCGTGCGGGCCTGGTCGAACCAGTTCCGGCGCACCGGGCTGCGGGAGGCCGCGTGCCGCACCGGGATGTCCCTGCACGAACTGGGGCCCTACGAGCCGACGTTCCAGGGGGGCGCGCTGGGCGTCGACGCGGCGCTCGCGGCCGGGGTCACGGCGATCATCGCCTACAACGACCTCATGGCGCTGGGAGTCCTGACCAGACTCGCGGAACTCGCCGTGTCGGTGCCGGAGCGCGTCAGCGTCACCGGCTTCGACGACATCCTGTACGCCTCGATGTGCGGCCGCCCGCTCACGACCGTGAGGATGCCCGCCGAACTCGCGGGCCGCGCCGCCGTCGAACTCCTGCTCGACCGGCTCGACAACGCCAACGGCACGGCGGAAGTGCTGCTGCGGGAACTTCCGACCACATTGGTCATCCGGGCTACCACCGCTCCCCCTGCCGGGCTAGCCCACCTCTGAAGACCTCCGACCACCGTTCCCCGCTCCCGGACCCCGCCTCCGGGAGCGCCTCGGCGGGCAGCCGTGCGACTACGCTGCGTGCGTGACGTTCAGCGGGTTCGACCCGGAGCTGCTGGGACAACTCCGCACCAGCGGGGCGCTGCGCGAGCAGACCTACCTCCTGCAACGGGTGATCCGCTCGGTCGAACCCGCGACCCTGCTGAGCCAGCACTCCTCGACGCTGGCGGGCCTGGCCGCCGAACTGCCCCGCACCCACGCCGCGCTGCTGAGCTACAGCGTGCTCGGGCAGCCGAAGGGCAGGCTGCTCAAGTCGTTGTGCCTCAACGCGGCCGCCGCCGTGCAGCGCGCCACCACGGCCACCGGGCACCAGCCGCTGGTGCACTTCACGCACACGCTCGCGGAGGTCGTGGACTACGTCGGCGTCTACCGCGACGACCGGCAGAGCCGGGAGGAGGCGGCGGCGTTCGCCGCCCGCCTGGACACGCTCATCGCCGAGCTGCCGAAGCTGCTGTGGACGCTGTTCGTGGACTCGTGGCACGCCACCGCGACCACGCCGGGCCGGTGGGCGCGGCTGGACCAGGTCAGCGACGAGGTGGCGTGCCTGGTGGCCGCGACCGACCGCGACCCCGACGCGCTCCAGCAGGAGCTGACGCACGCGCTGGCCAAGCACGGCGCCGACCCCGCCGCGATCTGGCAGGTCCTGCACCCGGACCTGGTGCGCCACCACGTGGCGTGCGTCGTGCACGGCGCGGGCGAGCTGTCCGGTCTGTCCGCCCTCGACCCGACTGCCCGCCAGTGGTCGGCCGGTCAGCCGGAGAAGCTCGGCTGGGGTCCGGCCCGCGACCGCCTGCGCCAGTTCCTGGCCACCGTCCCGGCGACGTCCACCACGTGCGTCGTGGCCGTCGACGTGGACGCCGTGGACAAGGCCAGCGCGGGCCGCCTCGCCCGCCGCCGCGTCACCGAGCTGCTGGACCAGTACGTCGCGGGCCACCGCCTGCTCACCATCTCCCTCGACCCGCGGATGCTGGTGACCCGCGCGGGCACCGTCCGCAGCGACGAGCTGACCCCGCGCCGGTCCACCGTGCAGCGCGCGTACCCGCTGGTGCAGCGCTGGCCGCGCGGCCTGCGCGAGGGCCTGCGCATGGCGCACCTTGCCCGCACCACCGACTCCCCGCTCACGGCCGCCGCGCTGTCGTGGGCGGCGCTGGAGGCGTGCGGCGTCAACGAGAAGGCGTCGCAGCTCGCGGGAGTCCTGTCGCTCCAGGCGATGCGGCAGCAGGTCGTCGAGGCGCACCAGCTCCTGCACCAGTCGGCGACGGCGTCGGCCAAGCACGCGCGCAGCCGGGTCGGCACCACGAACCGCCGCGTCCTGAGCCTGCGGCGCGCCGTCGACCGGTGCGCGCCCGACCACCCCGAGCACGCGCGGCTGCGCGCGGCGCTGCTCGCCGCCGACACCCGGCACAACGACGCCCTGAACCGCCAGGACGCGCTCACCGGGACCCTGCACGAACCGCTGGCCGTCGTGGGCCGGTACGCCACCCTCGACGACCACAGGTACCTGCTCGACGTGAACCGCTGGGTCGACGTGCTGCTCCCCGCCCGCCCCCACGACGACCCCGCGCTGCTCGACGCGCGGGTGGCCGTCCACGACCTGCTCCCCCACGTGGCGCCGCTCGCCGCCCGCCAGGTCACCGACTGGCAGGGCAGGCTCGCGTCCGCGGGCGACTGCGCGCGCTGGCTGGTGGTCACCCAGGAGCGGATGCGCTCCCTGCTGGACGCGCTCTACAGCGCCCGCAACCTGGCCCTGCACTCCGGGGTCTTCCAGGCCACGGGCGACGTCGTGCTCGGCCTCGGCGGGCTCATGGTCGTCGACTTCACCCTGGAGGTCCTCGGCAACTGGTACCGCAACGCCACCGGTCCGGACGCCCACGCCTCGCCGCTGGAGGTCGTGCGGGAGCTGGCCGCCCGCCAGGAGGACCTGTGCGGCAAGCTCCGGGGCTCGCACGGCGCGGCGTTCCCGCTCAACGTCGAGTGGCTGACCAGCCCCAGCACCGAGGGCGCCTGGGACAGGGCCTGACCGGGTTCAGGGCGCGGTCAGCCGCCGCACCGCGTCCACCACGGCGGCGCGGCGCTCCTCGCGGTCGGGGGCGAGCGCGTCGAACTCCGGGTTCATCGACGACCACGACGTGCTGACGGCCTGGACCAGCGCGAGCAGCGCGACGGGCGGGTGGTGGCGGGCCAGCACGCCGTCCTCCTGCGCCCGCGCCACCTCCTCCAGCCGCTGCCGGTTGACCTCGACCACGGCCTCCAGGTGGGCGCTGCCGGGCCGTTCCAGCCGGTACCAGACGGACAGCCGCCGGGCCGCGGGGTTGTCCTCGAAGTAGTCGTGCAGCCGTCCCGCGTAGCCGGGCAGGTCGGTCGCGTCGAACGGGACCCGCACCAGGAACTCGGCCACGTGGGCGGTGAACACCGCGTCGAACAGCAGGTCCTTGCTGCCGTAGTACGCGTACAGCATCGCCTTGTTGCAGCCCGCGACCTCGGCGATGCGGTTCACCCGCGCGCCGGCGATCCCCAGTTCGGCGAACTCCGCCGTGGCGGCGTCCAGCAGCTTCTTCCTGGTGCGGTCAGCGTCTCGGATCACCCGACAAGGTTACCAACCAAACAGTCGGTTGACAGCGGCGCCCACGCGGTGTTCCCTGGAAGTATCCAACCAGTCGGTTACAAGAAGGGGCCACCATGCCCAAGACCTGGCTCGTCACCGGCAGCTCCCGCGGTCTAGGCCGGGAACTCGCGCGGGCGGCGCTCGACCACGGCGACACCGTGGTCGCCACGGCCCGCGACCCGAAGGACCTCGTCGACCTCACCGCGCGGTACGGCGAGCGGGTCCGCGCCGTGGCGCTGGACGTCACCGACCCGGTCGCGGCGCGGGCGGCCGTGCGGACCGCCGTGGAGGCGTTCGGCTCGCTCGACGTGGTCGCGAACAACGCGGGCTACGCGAACTCCGCCCCCATCGAGCACACGCCGGACGAGGACTTCCGCGCGCAGGTCGAGACGAACCTGTTCGGCGTGGTGACCGTGACCAGGGCCGCCCTGCCGGTGCTGCGCGAGCAGCGCTCCGGGCACTTCCTCCAGTTCTCCTCGATCGGCGGACGCGTGGGCGGCACCCCCGGCATGGGCGCCTACCAGGCCGCGAAGTACGCCGTGGAGGGCTTCTCCGAGGTCCTGCACAACGAGGTCGCGCCGTTCGGCGTCAAGGTGACGATCATCGAACCGGGCGCGTTCCGGACCGACTGGGGCGGGAGTTCGATGAGGATGGCGCCGGTCGACCCCGACTACGAGTCGACCGTGGGGGCCGTCCACCGCTACCGGCTCGACGCCGACGGCAAGCAGGCGGGCGACCCCGCGAAGGCGGCCGGGGTCGTCGTCGGGATCACGACCCTGCCCGACCCCCCGCTGCGCCTGCTGCTCGGCTCGGACGCCCTCCGGATCGCCGCCGAGTCCTCGGTGGCGAGGGCCGCGGAGGCGGAGGCCTGGGCGGGGACCAGCAGGTCGACCGACTACGCCTGACGGGTGAAGTGTGACGTGGGCCATATCCGTTGCCGGACCTGGATTTCGCGCTTAGTTTGGTCTTACACGAGGAAGGAGGTGGTCCGAAGTTGTATAGCTATAGGACTTTTCGTGAGGTGTCCGTCCGCTAGGACCGCCCGTTAGGGACCCTTTCCGGAGCGGCCTGGCGAGTTCCAGGCAGGCACCCGACCCCCGGCACCCCGAGCCCAGTCCAGCTCGGTCCGCACCTCGTGCGGGTAAACGGTCCGGGGGTCGTCCCATGTCCCGGCCCGATCACAGCGCCGCGTGGACCGCCTCCAGGTCCCGCGCGAACTCCTCGAACGCGGCCTCGCGGTCGTCCGACCGCAGCACGGCGGACGGGTGCACGGTCGTGAGCACCGAGCACTCCCGGTCGCCGACGGTGGCCCGCTCCACCTCGCCCCGCCGTTCGCTCACCGAGAACGAGGGGCCCAGCAGGGCCTTGGCGGCCACGGCTCCCAGGCACACCACCAGTTCCGGCCGGACGGCCCGCACCTCGGCCGTCAACCACGGCAGGCAGGCCACCACCTCGCCGCGGGTGGGCTGCTGGTGGATGCGCCGCTCGCCCCGCTGCTCGAACCTGAAGTGCTTGACCGCGTTGGTGAAGTAGATCTCCGACCGCACCAGGCCGACGGCCTCCAGCGCGCGGTCCAGCAGCTTCCCGGCGGGTCCGACGAAGGGGTGTCCGGCGAGGTCCTCGCGGTCCCCCGGCTGCTCCCCCACCATCATCACGCGGGCCTTGGCGGGTCCTTCACCGAACACGACCCGCGTCGCGCCGACGTGCAGGTCGCACCCGCGGCACCCCTCCGCCGCACGACGCAGCGCCGCCAAGCCGCCCCTCTCGGGGACGAACTCGGCGGCGCCGCGGTGCGCTACCACGACTCAGTCCTTGCGGAAGGCGTCCTTGACCTTCTCGCCCGCCTGCTTGAGCGAACCCTTGGCGCGCTCGGCGCGGCCCTCGGCCTGCCACTGCTCGTTGTCGGTGGCGTCCCCGACGGCTTCCTTGGCCCGACCCTTGAGCTCCTCGGCCTTGTTGCTGATCTTGTCGTCGGCACCCATGACCGATCCTCTCCGTAGACGGTTGATCCGCGGCTCGGGTACCCGTGGCGACCGGAGGTAAACAGCGATCGGCCGGTGTACTACGGTGATCGTTAGCGGTTGAAAAGCCAGCCGCAAGCCATCGGGTGTCCTCCTGCGGAGGGCACCCGTGTCAGCGAGGGACGACGGCAGCGCGCCGGCGTCGCGCGGTGGGCTTGCCTGAGCTTTCCGCTGGCCGTCTCCCGCGTTCTGGCATGGCTTCCATGTCCCGACGTGTGAGAGGAGCCCGACCGTGGTCGGGGATAACGGTCAGGTGGATCCGCTGAGGGTGCGGATCGCCGGCCTTGAGGCTGAGGTCGCGGGCCTGCGCAAGGCGTTGCAGACCCGCACGGTGATCGGCCAGGCCACGGGCCTGATCGCGGCCGTCCAGGGCCTCACCCCGCAGCAGGGCTTCCAGCTGCTCGTCCGGATGTCGCAGCACCACAACGTGAAGCTCCACTCGATCGCGGTGAAGCTCGTCGACCTGGCGGGTGAGCTGGGGCCGCGGCAGGCCGTGCGGTCGGTGCACCTGCCCGTGGAGCCGCACGAGCGGGCCGAGGAGCCGCAGTGGCCCGGCGTCGACGTCGTGGAGGCCGCGCGCCAGCTCGTGGCCGCGCACGAGGCGGCGCACCGCGTGGACGGTGCGTCCGCCGACGTGCGAAGACAGCTGGCCGACGAGCTGACGCTGGCCGGTCAGCTGCTGGCGGAACGGCTCGCGGACGTGGGCTGGTTGGACGACGAACCGGTCGCCTGAACGATCGCGAACGACTCGGCGGGCAGGCGGACGCCCTCGTCCACCAGCGCCACGTCGCCGGACGCGAGCAGCACCGAGCCACCGTCGACGTCCAGTGCCCGAGTGACCGCCGTGGCGCCGAGGTTGCACACCAGGCGCAGGTCACCGCGGCGCAGCACGAGCACGGTGTCCACCTGCTCGACGGCGAACTCGGCCAGCCGCGGGTCGGCCAGCTCCGGGTGGGCCCGGCGCAGCGCGATGAGCGACCGGTACAGGTCGAGCACCTCGCGGTGGCCGGGCTCGTCGACCTCGCTCCAGAGCAGCGTCGACCGCTCGACCGTCGCGGGGTCCATCGGGTCCGGCACCTCGGCCTCGCCCCAGCCGTGCGCGCCGAACTCGCGGCGCCTGCCGGTGCGGACCGCGTTCGCCAGCTCCGGGTCCGGGAAGGACGCGAAGAACTGCCACGGCGTGCTGGCGGCCCACTCCTCCCCCATGAACACCATCGGGGTGTACGGCGAGCAGAACACGATCGCCGCGCCGCAGGCCAGCAGGCCCGGCGACACCGTCGCGGACATCCGGTCGCCGGTGGCGCGGTTGCCGATCTGGTCGTGGTTCTGGAGGTACGCCAGGAACCGGTGGCCCGGCAGCACGCGGGTGTCGACCGGGCGGCCGTGCGTGCGGCCCCGGAACGACGACCACGTGCCCGCGTGGAAGAACGCCTCGCGCAGCGTGCGGCCGAGCGCGCCGGGTTCGGCGAAGTCGGCGTAGTAGCCGTGGGTCTCCCCCGTCAGGGCGACGTGCAGGCAGTGGTGCAGGTCGTCCGACCACTGCGCGTGCAGGCCGTAGCCGCCGCCCTCCCGCGCGGTCACGAGCTTGGCGTCGTTCAGGTCCGACTCGGCGATCAGCGTCAACGGCCGCCCGAGCCCCGCCGAGAGGGCGTCGACCTCGACGGCCAGCTCCTCCAGCAGGTGCGTCGCGCGGCGGTCGAGCAGCGCGTGCACGGCGTCGAGCCGCAGCCCGTCGACGTGGAAGTCCCGCAGCCAGCCCAGCGCGTTGTCGATCACGTACCGGCGGACCTCGTCCGAGCCGGGGCCGTCGAGGTTGAGGCCGGGGCCCCAGTCGTTCTGGCCCGCGAAGTACGGGCCGAACCGGTCGAGGTACGCGCCGGAGGGCCCGAGGTGGTTGTAGACCACGTCGAGCAGCACGCCCAGACCCCTGCCGTGGCAGGCGTCCACGAACCGCTTGAACGCGTCCGGACCGCCGTAGGGCTCGTGCACCGCGCCCCACAGGACCCCGTCGTAGCCCCAGCCCGCGGTGCCGTCGAAGGAGTTCACCGGCAGCACCTCGACGAGCGTGACGCCGAGGTCGACCAGGTGGTCGAGCTTGCCGATGGCCGAGTCGAGCGTGCCCCCAGGGGTGAACGTGCCGACGTGCAGCTCGTAGATCACCCCACCCGGCAGCGCCCGCCCGGTCCAGCCGTCGTCGGTCCACCCGAACGCCGAGTGGTCGTACCGGCGCGACGGCCCGTGCACGCCTCCCGGCTGCCACAGCGAGCGCGGATCGGGCAGGGCGTCGTCGGAGTCGTCCAGCAGGAACGCGTAGTCGGTCCCGTCGACGGCGGCCGACCACCAGCCGTCGGGGGCCGCCGTCATGGCGTGCTCGACGCCGTCCACGCGCACGCGGACCCGCTCCGCGGCGGGAGCCCACACGGTGAAGGTCACGAGGTCTCCCGAACCAGCAGCGCGACCGGGTACCGCTTCAGCAGGCCCGCCACCGAGGTGCCCGCCTCCCGTCCGTTCAGCACGTCAGTCCACTCACCCGGCGGCAGCGGCAGCACGGTGTCGCGCCAGCCGCCCGCGGCCGCGAGGCCCAGCGGGAGGCGGGTGGCGACGACCACGAGGTCCGGTGACCGGTGGTACGCCACGAGGTGCTCGGCCGCGACGCCCTCGGCGGGCAGCGGGCGGTAGCCCCGGAACAGCTCCGGCCGGTTCCGGCGCAGGCGCAGGGCGCGTTGCACGACCAGGAGCTTGGCCGCGCCGGTCTCGTCGACCTCCGGCAGCCACCAGTCCTCGATGCGGGCCAGCAGCTCGCGCCGGACCGCGTAGTCGACGGGCCGCCGGTTGTCCGGGTCGACCAGCGACAGGTCCCACAGCTCGGTGCCCTGGTACACGTCCGGCACGCCGGGCGCGGTGAGCTGCACCAGCTTCTGGCCCAGCGCGTTCGACCAGCCCGCGGCGCGGATCCGGCCGACGAACGCCTCGATCTCGCCGCGCGTCACGGCGTCGCCGAGCACCTGCTCCGGCCACGCCGCGACGGCCGCCTCGAACTCCTCGTCGTGGTCGACCCACGTCGTGCGGAGCTTCGACTCCTTCGCGGCCTTGTCGAGGTAGTCGCGCAGCCGGTCGGGGCCGATGGGCCACGCGCCGACGATCGTCTGCCACGCCAGCAGGTTCAGCGACGGCTCGTCGATGCCGTGCCGCTCGGTCCACCGGCGCACCAGGTCGCCGAACTCCTCCGGCAGCTCGGAGAGCACGGCCAGGCGGGCCCGCACGTCCTCGGAGCGCTTGGTGTCGTGCGTCGACAGCGTCGTCATCGACTCGGGCAGGGCCGCGTCCCGCTGCGCCGCGAGGGCGTGGAACTCCTCGACGGGCACGCCGAAGCGGTCCGGTGCGCCGCCGACCTCGTTGAGCGCCGCGAACCGGGTGTACCGGTAGAACGCGGTGTCCTCGGTGCCCTTGGCGACGACCATGCCGGACGTCTGCTGGATCCGGGTGGCGAGTTCGCCTCCGGGGTCGGCGCGGACCTGCTCGTCCAGCGCCTCGGCACCCTTGACCCGCGACACCGCCGTCGCCCAGTTCTGCTCGCCCTCGGGCAGGTAGGAGCGGTACACCGGGAAGTTGACCATCACGTCCGCGACGGCCGCCTCGGCGTCCGCCCGGTCGACGCCCTCCACGAGCGCGGCGATCCGGCGGACCTCGGCCCGCAGGATCGAGTCCGTGACGAGCTTGCGGCAGGTGTGCTCGACGGCCTCGAAGTCGGTCTCCTGGCCCAGTTCCGCGGCCAGCGCGGTGAAGTGCTCCTCGGCGCGGGGGTCGACGAAGAGGCCGCAGACCTCGCGCAGCGCGTCGTAGCCCGTGGTGCCCTCGACCGGCCAGCTCGTCGGCAGCGGTTCGCCGACGCCGAGGATCTTCTCCGCGACGATCCAGACGCCCGAGCGCTCCTTGAGCCGCCGGAAGTAGCCGCCGGGGTCGGCGAGGCCGTCGGGGTGGTCGACCCGCAGGCCGGTCACCTGGCCCGCCGCGACCCAGCGCAGCACCTCGTCGTGCGTGGCGTCGAAGACCTCGGGGTCCTCCACGCGCACCGCGGCGAGCGTGGTGATGTCGAAGAACCGCCGGTAGTTCAGCTCCTCGTTGGCCCGCCGCCAGTGCACGAGCCGGTAGTGGTCCGACACCGGCAGGCGGTGGTCGTAGTACGTCACGACGTCGCCCTCGGTGGTGGGCTCGCCCTCGTCGCCGAGGATGGGCACCAGCACCGGACCGGCGGACCAGTCGATGTCGAAGTACTTGGCGTAGCGGGACTCCTGGCCGTGCTTGAGCACGTCCCACCACCACGGGTCGGTCTCCGGCGCGGCGACGGACATGTGGTTGGGCACGATGTCGAGCACGAACCCGAGGCCCGCGGCGGAGACCTTCGCGCTGAGGGCGAGCCGCCCCTCCTCCCCGCCCAGTTCGGGCCGGGCGCGGGTCGGGTCCACGACGTCGTAGCCGTGGGTGGAACCCGGTGCGGCGTCGAGGATCGGGGACGCGTAGACCGCTCCGACGCCGAGCCGCTCCAGGTAGTCGACGGCCTCGGCGGCGTCGGCGAAGGTGAAGCCGGGGTGCAGCTGGAGCCGGTAGGTCGAGCTGGGCGCGCTCATTCGCCACCCGTCCTCTGGAGGACGACCAGGGACCGCGCGACGAGCGTGAGCTTGCCGCCCGCCGGGATGGGCTCGCCCATCTCCGGGATGCGCACCTCGCCGGTCGCCGTGTCGACCACCACCGTCCACTCCGGACCGTAGCCCTCCTCGGGCAGCGTCACCTCGATGTCCTCGTGGTGGGCGTTGAACGCCAGCAGGAACGAGTCGTCCACCACCCGCATGCCCCGCTGGTCCAGGTCCGGGATGCCCTCGCCGTTGAGGAACGCCACGACGCAGCGGCCGAAGTCGTCGCCCCAGTTGTGCTCGGTCATCTCCTTGCCCTCGGGCGTGAACCACGCGATGTCCCGCAGGTCGTCACCACTGCGGATCGGCTTGCCCGCGAAGAACCTCCGCCTGCGCAGCACCGGGTGCTGCTTGCGGAACGCGGTGAGCGCGCCGGTGAACTCGATCAGGTCGGCGTTCTCCTCGGCCAGCGTCCAGTCCACCCAGGAGATCTCCGTGTCCTGGCAGTAGGCGTTGTTGTTGCCGTGCTGCGTGCGGCCGAACTCGTCACCGTGCAGCAGCATCGGCACACCCTGCGACAACAGCGTCGTCGCCAGCAGGTTCCGCC
>NZ_DBNGPQ010000146.1:0-20639 GCF_057122925.1 Umezawaea sp.
GGGGCTCGACCCCGAACCTGCCTCGGGGTCGAGCCCCGACCCCGAGGCAGGCCGCTCCAGGCGGGCGGGGCACGGTCACCGCGTCAGGAGTCCAGGTGCGCCAGGGCGTCGAAGCCGCGGTCCACGAGGGACGGCAGGTCCTCGACGCCGTCGCCCTCCACCCACGTCGTGAGCGCGGTGGACAGCGCGCCGAGCACGGCCGAGGCGAGCACGCGGAGCGCGAAGGTGACCTCGCCGTCCGCGCGGGCGGCGAGGGCGTCGGCGAACAGCCGCTGGGTGGCGTCGCCGTTGCGCCACTGGCGCCCGCGCAGCGCCGGGGTCGTGAGGACGAGCCTGGTGCGGGCCAGCAGGGCTTCCCGGTCGGTGGCGCAGACCTCGCGGATGCCGTCGACGACGGCGGTGCGCAGCACGGCGAGGGGGCCCAGCGACGCCGGTTGGGCGGCGATGAGGTCGACCAGCAGGGGGTCGTACTCGTCGTTCTCCACGACCGCTTCCTTGCTGGGGAAGTAGCGGAAGAACGTCATGTGCGAGACCCCGGCGGCCGACGCGATCTGGTCGACCGTGGTGGCGTCGTAGCCGTTGGCCAGGAACAGCCGCAGCGCGTGCTCCTGGATGGCCTTCCTGGTGCGGGCCTTCCGCTGTTCGCGCAGCCCTGGCGCTGGTGAGCTCACGCACCAAGGATGCCGGTCAGCCGGGAACCGAGCGCGTCGGGTCCCCCGCGGCCCCGCCACGCGAGGTGGCCGTCGGGGCGGACGAGCGCGGGGCCGCCGTCGGCGCGCAGGACGGTGACGCGCTCCCGTCCCAGTCGCTCGCGGGCCACGCGGGCGTGGTCCTCGCCGCCGAGCAGCACCCAGCGGGAGCCGAGTTCGGCGTGCAGGCGGGTGGCCGTGCCGTCGGCGCGGACGCACGGGCGGTCGGGGACGCGGTCGCCGGGGCGGGGGCCGCGGCCGAGCCGGTGGCCGCCGAGCGGGCCGCCGCGGTAGGTGATCCGCAGCTGGGAGGACCTCTCCCAGATCGCCCTCTGCACGAACCGGCGGTTCACCATCGGCACCACCACCCGGTCGCGCAGCAGCCTGGCCCTCGGTGATCCGCCGACGATCAGCCTCGTCGCCCCGCTGGTGGTGGACAGCACCCCTTCGGCGACCGGGCGCCGCTCGGCCTCGTAGGTGTCGAGCAGCGCGGCTCCGGCGTGGCCGGACGCGACGAGGGCGAGCTTCCACGCCAGGTTCTCCGCGTCACCGAGGCCGGTGTTCAGGCCCTGGCCGCCGAACGGGCTGTGGATGTGGGCGGCGTCGCCCGCGAGCAGCACCCGGCCCGCGCGGTAGGTGTCGGCGAGCCTGCGGTGGAAGCGGAAGCTGGACGTCCACGCCGTCGAGGTGATCTCGGCGTCCGGCAGCGCCGCCCGGTCGCGCAGCAGCCCGGCCATGGTGGCCGTGACGTCGCCGTCGTCGGCGAACCCCGACGGGGCGGGTGCCATGAGCCGCCACACGCCGCCGGGCAGCGGGAACGCGGCCAGCAGGTCCTCGCCGCTCAGCCAGACCGCGACCGAGTCGCGCTCCAGCGGCAGGTCCGCGCGCACGTCGGCGAGCAGGAAGCGCTCGGCCAGCGGCGCGCCGGGGAACCCGATGCCCGCGGCCTTGCGGACGGCGCTGTGCGCGCCGTCGCAGCCGACCAGCCAGTCCGTGCGCGCCTCCCGGCCGCCGGTCGTGCCCACCAGGACCCCGTGCTCGTCCTGGTCGACGGCGACCACCGACGTCCCCCACTCGACGGCGCCGCCGAGTTCGGCCAGCCGACGGCGGAGCCGCGCCTCGACCTCGGCCTGCGAGACCAGCAGGCCGCGCCGCCGGACCAGCTTGGTCTCCTGCCCGACCTCCAGCTCCCCCAGCGGTGCCCCGTCGACGCGGATGGCGATCCGGCGGACCCCGATCGACCGCTCCGGGAGGTCGCCCAGCGCGCCGAGCCGGTCGAGCACCTCGACGCCCCTGGGTTGGAGGCCGAGCGCGCGGGACGTGACGGCCGGGCCGTCGGCCCCGTCGACCACCCGCACCCGCGATCCCGCTCCGAGCAGCCCGCACGCCAGCGCCAGTCCAGTTGGTCCCGCTCCCACCACGGTGATGTCCATGGACAAAGTGTTACTGACTAACAGTTGATAGTCAATAACAGTTCGAGGGTGGTTGACTGCGCCCATGACGGGAGCACTGGTGACGGGCGGCGCGCGGGGGATCGGAGCGGCCGTGGCGAGGGCGTTGGCGGAGGCGGGGATGACCGTCGCGGTGCACGCGAGGGCGGACCTGGCGGCGGCGAAGGCGGTCGCCGCGGCGCTGCCGGGCGACGGGCACGCGGTCGTCGGCGGCGACCTCGCCGACCCCGAGGAGGTCGCGGCCTTCGTCGCCGACGCCGTGGCGCGGCTCGGCGAGATCGACGTGCTGGTCAACAACGCGGGTGTCTACACCGAGCACCCGCTGCCCACCACGTCCTACGACGAGTGGACCGCGGAGTGGCGGCGGACCACCGACGTCAACGTGCTGGGCACGGCCTGCACCACGTGGTGCTTCGTCGACCACCTGCGCACCCGGCCGCGGGGCCCGGAGGGCGCGCGGATCATCACCGTCGGGTCGCGCGGCGCCTACCGCGGCGAGCCGGACGCGCCCGCCTACGGCGCCTCGAAGGCCGCCGTGCACTCGCTGACGCAGTCGCTCGCGGTGTCACTGGCCCCGCTGGGCGTCGCCGTCACCGCCGTGGCGCCGGGGTTCGTCGACACCGACATGGCCGCCGACGTCCTGGTGGGCGAGCGCGGCGCCGCGATCCGCGCGCAGAGCCCGTTCGGCCGGGTCGCCACCCCCGACGACGTGGCCTCGGCCGTGGCCTGGCTCGCCACACCCGGCGCGGGCTGGGCGAGCGGCGCGGTCATCGACCTGAACGGGGCGTCCCACCTGAGGTAGCCGCGACCCGCCACCGCTGCGCCCGCTTCGCGACCGCGTAGGTGTAGCCGATGGTCGCGAACAGCAGCGGCATCACCGCGAGCGCCAGCGGAACGCCCACCGCGAACAGCTCGGCCGACGCCGGGCGGGCGTGGAACGCCCACAGCGGAACACCGACCATGCCCACGGCCAGCCCGCCCCACAGCAGCACCACGACCGCGAGCCACAAACCCTTGGACAGCAGCAGATCGACCGGTCCACGTCGCGGCGGCGGCGCGTCGGCGGGAACCTCGATCGCCGACGGCAGACCGGACGCCTGCCCGAACCAGACCGGCCACTGGTCGACCACGTGGACCAGCACATCCCGAGGGGGCGCGGACTCCTTCACCATGGGCGGCAACCTAGCGTGAAAGGTCTCGCGGACGAAGCGCCGTTCCCGTTCAGCCCCGTTCGTCCGACAGGCGGTCCAGCCGCGCGGAGATCGGAGTCCTGGAGCGCTTCGACGATCGCCTGCGCTTCCCGCCACGTCGAGGCAGGAGCGGCCGAGACCGAGGTCGCTCAACACGATGCCCCGCAACCGCCGGTTCCCGGTCTCGCGGAAGCCTTCGAGCGCTCGCACGCCGTGCGCCACGGCCGAGGGGAGGCGGGCGCGCGGGCGAGAGCGCGGTGCACCGGCGCCGCACCCGTGGTGTCGTCGGCCTGCCGGCGTGCGTGCACGCGCAGGAGGTCGTGGAGCCGGTGGCGACCGCGCTCGACGCGCCCGGTGAAGTCCTTGCACTGGACCACGTCGACCCGGTCGCTCACCTAGGACGTCCCGGCGCCCCCGGAGTCACCCGGAGGTGGAAGCGCAGCGCCGCCAGGGCTTCCAGCCCGGCCCCGGCGAGCGGCGGACCGCCCCGTCGCGGGTGGTCGACGCCCGGACTACGGTCGGGGGCATGAGCACCGAGACGAGCTCCGCCCTGCTGGTCGACGCGCTGGAACGGGTGCGGGAGGTGGTCCACCAGGTCGCCGACGGCCTGACCGCCGACCAGCTCGCCCACCGCGTCGGCGGTACCGCCAACTCGATCGCCTGGCTGCTGTGGCACCTCACCCGCGTGCAGGACGACCACGTCGCGGCGGTCGCGGGCACCGAGCAGGTGTGGACCGCGCAGGGGTGGGCGCGCAAGTTCGACCTGCCCCTCGACGACGCGGACATCGGCTACGGCCACGGCTCCGACGAGGTCGCGTCGGTGCGCGTGGGGTCGGCCGAGCTGCTGCTGGGCTACCACGACGCGGTGCACCGGGTGTCCGCGGACTACGTGCGCGGGCTCGCCGACGCCGACTTCGCGCGCGTCGTGGACGAGCGCTGGGACCCGCCGGTGACGCTGGCGGTGCGGCTGGTCAGCGTCGTGTCCGACGACCTCCAGCACGCGGGCCAGGCGGCGTTCGTGCGCGGCCTGCTGGGCACCGACGCGGAGTGACCGCGCGCGGGGACGAGGACGAGCTGTTCACCGGCGCGGACGAGGCCGCCGAGCCGGTGCGCCGAAGGGAAGTCTCCGCGCGGGAGCCGACCGAGCCGCGACCGGCGCGCGTGGACGCGGTGAACCCGGCGGTGGGGCCGTCGGTCCGCCGCACGGCGTGCCGATGACCGTGCAGCAGCGCCTCGACGTCGCGGGGATGCGGACGACGTGGGCCACCCGGCGTTCTCCGACCTCGTCGCCACCGCGGCGCGCAGGCTGATCAGGACCGGCGCGACGGTGTTCGGCAGGACCGACTGCACGAGGTGCAGGCCGACGACGGCCGACGACGTGCACGGGCGCACCAGCGACCCGTGGGACGTCACGCCCGCCCGCCCGTCCTCCCCGGAGCACGGCACGGACCTGGCGGGCTCGATCCGCGTCCCCGCCCCGTTCCGCGGCGTCCACGGCCTGCGCCCGAGCGTGGACACCGTGCCGCCCACCGGGTTCGGCGGACCCGGCTCCCCGGACACCACCAGCGACCACCGCTCCCCGTCCACGATCGGCCCGCCCGCCCGGTCGGCGGCCGACCCGCGCACGGCGCTGCGCGTCGTGGGCGGCCCCGAGGGGCAGCGGGCGGCTCGCCGACCTCGCGGGCGGGTACGAGCGCCCGCCCCTCCGAGCGGGTTCAGCGGCGCTTCTCCAGCCAGTCCGCCCACCGCTCCAACCCCTCCTCCGGCGCGAACCGCCCGACCCCCACGCGGAACCGGTCGGTCGGCGTCGGCGTCAGCTCGGAGCGGTAGATGCTCGCGGGCAGCAGCAGAACCCCTTCCCGCTCCACGAGGTCCGCGCACATCGCCTCGACGCCGTCCGCCCCGAGGTAGCGCGGGTACGCCACGCACCCGCCCTGCGGCGGCGCCCACTCGAACAGCTCCGGGAACCGCGCGAAGAACGCGTCGAACACCGGCAGGTTCTCCGCGACGATCGCCCGGTTGCGCCCCAGCACCCGGTCCCGTGCCCGCAGCGCGATCAGCGCCAGCACCTCGCTGGGCGCGGAGTTGCAGATGGACGTGTAGTGCTTGGCACCGTCCAACCTGGACAGCAGGGTCCGGTCGCGGCAGGCGATCCAGCCGATCCGCAGCCCCGGCAGCCCGTAGGCCTTGGACATCACGTTCAGCGACAGCGCGCGCGGCGACAGGTCGGCGGCCTGCGGCAGCGAGGGGCCGCTCTCCAGACCTCGGTAGACCTCGTCGCTGAACAACCACAGCCCGCGCTCGTCGCACAGCCGCACGAGCCGCGTCCACGTGTCGAGGTCCGGCACGGCACCGGTGGGGTTGTTGGGGAAGTTGACCGACACCATCCGGGTGTTCGGCCGCAGCGCGGCCTCGACGGCGTCCACGTCGAGCGCCCAGCCCTCGTCCGCGCGCAGCGCGACGCCGGACACCTCGCACACCGACAGCGGGACCGTCTCGGCCGCCTGGTAGCCGGGCGTGACCACCACGACGTGGTCACCCGCGTCGAGCAGCGTCGTCATCGCCAGGTACAGCGCCTCCTCGGCGCCCGCGAAGCACAGGACGTCCTCGGCGGCCACGTGCTCGTAGGTGTCCGCGACGGCCTCGCGCAGCGCGCGCAGCCCGAAGGTCTCGCCGTAGCCCAGGTGCAGCGACTCCCACCGCTCGCGGCCGTCGTCGTCGGCCAGTGCCAGGAGTTCCGCCAGCGACAGCGTCTGCGCGTCGGAGGCGGTCAGGTGGTACCGGGCGGCGAACTCCCAGCGGGTGAAGTGCTTCTCCAGCCGGAACTCGGGAAGGGGCGGCATGGACTGGACAGTACTTCTCGATTGGACAAAATGTCCAGACTCGAACACGCGTTCGACCTGGGTTACGCTGCCCGGCATGTCGGTACCCGTGCAGGCGTCGCTGTTCGACGACGCGGAGGCCATCGGTCTCCGCGAGCTGACCGTGCGGCGGACCGAACTGGACGCCGGAGCGTGGGTCGACGTGCGGCCGGGGTGGCTCACCGGGGCCACCGAGCTGTTCACCGCGCTGGCCGACACCGTGCCGTGGGTCGCCGAGCGGCGGCAGATGTACGACCGGGTCGTGGACGTGCCGCGCCTGCTGTGCTTCTACGACGAGCGCGCGCCGCTGCCGCACCCCGTGCTGGCCGCCGCCCGCGCCGCGCTGAGCGAGCACTACGCGGCCGAGTTGGGCGAACCGTTCCGCACCGCGGGCCTCTGCTACTACCGCGACGGGCGGGACAGCGTGGCGTGGCACGGGGACACGATCGGTCGAGGGGCCACAGAGGACACGATGGTCGCGATCGTCTCGATCGGAGCACCGCGCGCCCTGCTGCTGCGACCACGCGGCGGCGGCGGGACCGTGCGGCACGCGCTGGGCCACGGCGACCTGATCGTCATGGGCGGGTCGTGCCAGCGCACGTGGGAGCACGCCGTCCCGAAGACCGCCAAGCCCGTCGGGCCGCGCGTCAGCATCCAGTTCCGGCCGCGCGGCGTGCGCTGAGGCCCGCTCGTCCCGGAGGGGCGGAACCGGGGCACCGACCTCACCCCAGGACGGAGGCCCGTCCGCGGACCGCAACCCCTACATTCTTCGCGGCCGGACGGTGAAAATCCAACCCCACCATTCGAAGCGTGGACGCCGACGACCTTTTGCTGCCGTTAAGTAAACTGTCTGAAAATTTTACTCCATCCAGCCTGATGCTCGCAGAACCGCCTTGCGCTACCGTTCCAATCCTGCGCCGCCATCAGGTCGAGGTATCGGAAAGGGTATCCCCATGCTCACTGCGATGGCTGCTGCCGTCATGGCTTTATCGACGGTCGTGCCGCCTGCCGAAGCCACCGATTCACCGCCGGACGACCGCATCACGGTCACCGTCGTCACGGTCAACGGCTCCGGGTGCCCGGCGGGCACCGCGGCCGTGGCACCCGCCGCGGACAACACGGCGTTCACCGTGACCTACAGCGACTTCCTCGCCCAGATCGGCGTGGGGGCCGCCCCGACCGACTTCCGGAAGAACTGCCAGCTCAGCTTGCGGGTCAACTACCCGCAGGGCTTCACCTACGGCATCGCCCAAGCCGACTACCGCGGCTTCGCCCACCTCGCGGCGGGCGCGAAGGGCACGGAGAAGGCGAACTACTACTTCTCCGGTTCCCCGTCCACGGGGTCGACCCACCCGTTCAGCGGTCCGCTCAGCGACTACTGGCAGGCCACCGACAGGACGGAGGTCGCGTCGATCGTCTTCGCACCCTGCGGCGAGCAGCGCATCTTGAACGTCAACACCGAATTGCGCGTCAGCGCGGGCACGTCGGACATCTCGAAAACGACGAGCTTCATGGCGATGGATTCCACCGACGGGAGCGTCAAGACCACATTCCACTTCGCGTGGAAGCGATGCCCCTGAAATTGTTTTCGGTCGACTAGGAACGTTTTCATCACCCCTAGAACGTTGTCATCCCGCGCCGCCAATCACGGTTGACCGCAGTAGAAAGGTGCACCCATGCTCAGTGCGACCACGGCCGCCCTCATGGCCCTTGCCATCACGTTCCCCCCCGGCGGCGCACCGGGCACCACTCCCCCTCCGGACCACATCACGATCGACGTCGTGACCGTGAACGGGTCGGGGTGTCCAGCGGGCACGGCGGCCGTCGCCGTCTCACCCGACAACAAGGCGTTCACGGTGACCTACAGCGACTTCCTCGCCCAGGTGGGCATCGGCGCGCTGCCCACCGACTTCCGGAAGAACTGCCAGCTCAACCTGCGCGTCAACGTGCCGCAGGGCTTCACCTACGGCATCGCGCAGGCCGACTACCGCGGCTTCGCCCACCTGGAGAGAGGGGCGAGCGGCACCGAACGGGCGAACTACTACTTCCAGGGCATGTCGCCCACCGCCTACAAGTCCCACACCTACAACGGGCCGTTCAGCGACGACTGGCAGGCCACCGACACCACCGAGGTGGCCGCGATCGTCTACTCGCCGTGCGGCGAGCGGCGCAACTTCAACATCAACACCGAACTGCGGGTCAACGCGGGGACGTCGGACCCCACGAAGACGACCAGCTTCATGGCCATGGACTCCACGGACGGCACGATCGAGACGACGTACCACTTCGCCTGGAAGCCCTGCCCCTGATCCGGCGGTAGCCGGAGCCCCCGCACGCCTCCGGGCGGGCGGGGGTTCCGCGCTGCCCGGAGACCGCCCGCAGTGGACGGTGGGGGATGAAACCCCGCACCGGCGGCACGTCGTCGTGCCACCGGTGCGGGCTCGCCAGAACGTCTACGCGCGGCGCCGCCGGAACAGGGCGGCCCCGACCAGGAGCACGACCACCGCGACGCCCGCGGGGATCAGCAGGGCGCGGTCGGAGGCGATCGACGCGAGCCGGTCGACCTCCGGTGTGGCGGCGGCCTGGGCGGCGTCGGGGTTCGGCGCGCCGGGCCTGGGGGTGCCGGGATCGGCCGCGGCCTCGGCGGCGGGCTGGTTGCCGGGGGCGGCCTTGGCGACCAGGGTCACGTCGGAGCAGGAGTAGTAGGTGTCCGGGGTGTCGGAGTTCTGCCAGATCGTGTAGATCACCCGCCTGCCGGTCTTGCCCTCCGGCAGCTTCCCGGCCAGCACGTAGGAGTCCTTCACCAGCGGCGGGTCGGTGACCGTCAGGAACGGCTGCTCCTCGACGTCGGCCCAGCGCAGCGGTGCCTCGGGGCGGTAGCCGTCCTTGCTCAGGTACAGCCGGAAGGTGCCCTTGTGCGGGATGGTCGCCCGGTAGGTGATCCGCGCGGGGGCGGAGACGTCGAGGGTGCTGGTGGGCCAGTCGGCGCGGGCGAGGTCGAGGCCCGCGTACTCGCGCAGACCGGCGCTGCACAGCTTGCCGTCGGGCACGACCTGGCGGTCGCGGCCCCGCACGTTGGCGATGCGGATGTTGTCCCACTCCGCGGAGGCCTTGGGGCCGCTGGCCGACAGGGCCGCCTTGCACGCGGCGGGAGGGGGTTGGGCGCCGTCGGCGCCGCACGCCGCGGCCCGGCTCACCGGGGCCACGACCGAACCGTGCGCGGCCGCGGTCCCGACGGCGAGAACCGTGCACAGGACCGCGACCGCGAACGCACACCATGCCCGAGTCCGCACTAGCCCACCTCCACGGGGGGATACGGACCAGGCCCGGCGAACGTTCAAGCGAAGTTCCTACTTGCCCGCCGCGGGCAGCCAGGCCTTGACCTTCTCGGCGTTGTCGCCGACCCACTTCTCGGCCGCCGCGTCGGGGGACATCTTGTCCTCGGCGATGTACTTCGCGACCAGGTTCTGGTCGTCGTTGGTCCAGGTGAAGTTCTTCACGAGCTGGAACGCGGGTCCGTTCGCGTCGGCGAACCGCTTGCTGACGATCTTGTCGAGGTCGTAGTCCGGGTAGTCGCAGGCGATGGCCTCGGCGACGGCGTCGCAGCCCGCCGTGTACGGCGGCAGCGCCACCTTGACCAGCTTGACCTGCGACAGCAGCCACTGCGGCGAGTAGAAGTAGCCGATGAGGGGCGTCTTCTTCTCCTCGGCCTGCTTGAACGCCTGGATGAGGGCGGTCTCGCTGCCGCCGTAGACGACCTTGAAGTTGAGGTTCAGGTTCTTGACCAGCGCCTCGTCGTTGGTGACGAACGAGGGGTCGCCGTCGAGGAGCTGGCCCTTGTCACCGGACTCCGAGGTCTTGAACAGGTCGGCGTACCTGTTGAGGTTGTTCCAGTCGGTGATGTCCGGGTGCTTCTCGGCGAGCCACGGCGGGACGTACCAGCCGATCTGCCCCTTGACGCCGGTCGAGCCCGCCGAGACGGCCGTCTTCTGCTCGTCGATGTACTTCTTCTTCAGGTCGTCGTGGCCCCAGTTCTCGACGACCGCGTCGACCTCGCCGGTGCCGAAGCCCTGCCAGGCGACCTCTTCCTTCAGGTCCTTCTTGGTGACCTCGCAGCCGAGTTCCTTCTCGGCCACCTCCGCGAGCACCGCGGCGTTGGCCTCGTAGCCCACCCACGGGTTGATCGCGATGGTGAAGGTCCCGCAGTCGCCGCCGCCCCCGGACCGGGCGCTGCCGGTGTCCCCGACCTTCGCGCCGCCGCACCCGGCCAGCGCGAGCGCGCAGGCGAGCACGGCACCCGCCGCGCGCACGCCGGTCTTCCCGTTCCGAACCACGTGATCGAACCTCCTCGTTCCGCCACCCCGAAGGTGGCGCGTCCACTGGGTCAGGCTCGCCCGGTCCTGGCGGCGGCGGCGCGCGTGAGGCGGTCCAGCAGCACCCCGAGCACGACGATGGCCAACCCCGCCGCGAGCCCCTTGCCGTAGAGCTGCCCCTGCGAGAACCCGGCCACGACGTCGTAGCCGAGCGCGCCCGCGCCGACGAGCCCGCCGACGACGACCATCGACAGCACGTAGATGAGCCCCTGGTTGGTCGCGAGGACCAGTGCCTGCCGCGCCATCGGCAGCTGCACACCGGTGATGGTCTGCCACGTGCTCGACCCGGAGGCGGTCGCGGCCTCGACGGTCGTCGGCGGCACCGCGCGGACGCCGTCGGCGACGATCTTGATCGCCACCGGGGCCGCGAACACGACGGCCGCGACGATGGCGGTGAACCGGCTCGCCGCGAACAGCGCGAGGAACGGCACCAGGTAGACGAAGGCGGGCATGGTCTGCGCCGCGTCGAGCACGGGCCGGACGAACCGGTCGGCGCGGGGGCTGCGGCCCATCCACACGCCGACGACGACGCCGAGCAGCACGACGGCGGCGGTCGCGACGAGCGTGGAGGCGAGCGTGGCCATGGCGTCCTGCCAGAGGCCGGTGGCGACCAGCAGGCCGAGGCACACCGCCGAGCCGATGGCGGTCCGGACCCCGCCCAGCACGACGGAGATCGCGACGACCGCGGCGGCGACGAGCCACCACGGCGAGCCGGTCAGCACCGACTGCAACGGGTCGACGAGGACCAGCGTCACGGCGTCCTTGATCCCGTTGGTGATGCCGGACAGGTTGCCCTGCACCCAGTCGGTCGCGGTGGCGACGCCCTTGGCGATGGTGCTGCCGATCTCCACGTCCGATGGGAACTCCGCGGCCCACACGTAGGTGTAGGACAGCCAGATCGCGACGACCGTGAGCGCTCCCCCGCCGATCAGCCCACCCGTGCGGGCCTTGGCCGCCCACGGGTCGCGGTTCCGCCGGGCGCGTTCGACCCTCGTGCCCGCCGCCGTCGTGACGCGGTCGAGCACGATCGCCAGCACGACGATCGCCAGGCCCGCGTTGAACGCCGTGCCGACGTCGAGCGTCTGGAGCGCCTTGATCACGGTCTTGCCCAGGCCGGGCGCGTCGATCAGGGCGGCGATGGTGACCATGGACAGCGCGGCCATCATCGTCTGGTTGACGCCCAGGATGATGGTGCGCTTCGCCGTGGGCAGCAGCACCTTGCCCACCGTCTGCGCGCGCGTGGCGCCGAGCGACTCGCTGGCCTCCACGGTGTCGCCGGGGACGGTGCGGATGCCGTGGGCGGTGAGCCGGATCGCGGGCGGGGCCGCGTAGATCAGCGTCGCGATCGTCGCCGACGCCGGGCCGATGAGGAAGAACAGCGTCAGCGGCGCGAGGTAGACGAACGTCGGCATGGTCTGCATGAAGTCCAGCACCGGCGTGACGACCCTGTTGACGCGGTCGGACAGCCCGGCCCAGATGCCGATCGGGATGCCGAACAGCAGCGCGACGACCACCGCCGCGAGGGTGAGCGCCAGCGTGTCCATGCTCTCCTGCCACAGGCCCTGCAAGCCCAGGAAGGTGAACCCGGCGGCGGCGAGCAGCGCGACGCGGACCCCGCCGGCGGCGTAGGAGACGAAGGCGGCCAGGGCGACGACGCCGAGCCAGCCGATCACCGGCAGCGGCCTGCCGAACGAGGGTTGGGCGATCAGCGACTGGAGGAGGACCACGAACTCGTCGACGACGAGCCGGATCTCGTTGAAGAAGTAGAGGAACAGCGGGTTGGTGTCGCGGCTCGCGCCGATGGCGTCGTTGAGGTCGTTGAGCGACTGGTGCAGGGGCGTCAGCTGGGCAGGGCCGAGCACGAGCGTGTGCAGTCCTCCGAGGACGGCCCACAACCCCAGCCACAGGGCCAGGATGAGCGCGACGACCACGCCGCGGCCCGGGCGGCGCAGGTCCACACCGGACACCGTGACGGTCGCCATCAGGCGTCCGCCTCCTGCCCCGCCACGACGGCGAGGATCTCCTCGTCGCCGACGATGCCGAGCAGCTCGCCGTCGCGCACCACCTTGACCGGCGCCGCCGCCGCGAGCACCGCGCGGGTGGCGTCGCGCACCACCACGTCCGGCCCGAGTTCGGGTCCGTCCAGGACGTCGTCGGGGCGGGGGTCGCGCATGATCCACTTGAGCGTCAGCACGTTGGCGCGCGGCACGTCCCGGACGAAGTCGCGCACGTAGTCGTCCACGGGCGCGCCGACCAGCTCGTCACCGGTGCCGACCTGCACGACCGCGCCGTCGCGCATGATCAGGATCCGGTCGCCGAGCTTGAGCGCCTCGGACAGGTCGTGGGTGATGAACAGCATCGTCTTGCCGACCTCGCGGTGCAGCCGGACGACCTCGTTCTGCATGTCCCGGCGGATCAGCGGGTCGAGCGCGGAGAACGGCTCGTCGAACAGCAGCACGTCGGGGTCTCCCGCGAGCGCCCTGGCCAGTCCGACGCGCTGCTGCATGCCGCCGGAGAGCTGGTCCGGGTAGGACTTCTCGTAGCCGCCGAGCCCGACCAGGTCGACGACCTCCATGGCCCGCTCCGCGCGTTCGGCCCTGCCGACGCCGCGGATCTCCAGGCCGTAGGAGATGTTGTCCAGCACCCGCCGGTGCGGCAGCAGGCCGAAGTGCTGGAACACCATGGAGAACTTGTTGCGGCGCAGCTCGCGCAGCCGCTTCGCGTCGGCGGCGAGGATGTCCTCGCCCTCGAACAGGACCTGGCCCGACGTCGGCTCGACGAGCCGCGTGAGGCACCGCACGAGGGTGGACTTGCCCGATCCGGACAGCCCCATCACCACGAACACCTCGCCGGGTGCCACGTCGAACCCGACGTCGCGCACCGCGGCCGTGCACCCGGTGCGGTCCATCAGCTCCCGACGCGACAGCGCGCACAGCTCGGGCGACCCCGGCACCTCCGCCGCCTTCGGGCCGAACACCTTCCACACATCGCGAACAGAGATCACCGGGTCGGGTTGCTCCACCCCGACCGGACCGGTCTGGACGTCTTGGGCCGCCACGTACGCCTCTCCAAACCGTGCGCCTGTTGCGGATCGCGCACATCGTTTCTGGATCCGCGACAGCATTGACCCTGGTAGCAGCCTCGTCAAGGTCAAGTCGGGCCGATCGCACGACTTTTACGTGACGACCACCGTCCCGACACACCGCGTGAGCGCCCGGTTCCCCGAAGATCAGTCCACTGTGGAGCGTGAGTGAGCCTGTTGAGACGCCCACCGGTCCGCTCGTCCCACCTCTGCCCCGCCCGCGGAGGGCCGGGCTCCTCGGCGGTGGAGCGGCCTTGACCCGGCTCCGCCAGGGCGGTAAGGATTTTGAACCACCAGGTGCGCGGGAGGTGCTGTGATCGAGTCCGCTGTCGAGGTCGCCGGGGTGGCGCGGGAGTTCGCACGGGAGACCGAGGCCCGACGAGCGCTGGCGCCCGAGGTGTTGGCGGCCCTGGGCGAGAGCGGTCTGCTCCGGGCCGGGGTGCCGAAGGAGCTCGGTGGGCCGGAGCTGCCGCCCGAGGCGATCCTGCGCTCGGCCGAGGCCGTGGCGCGGGGTGACGCGTCCGCCGGGTGGTGCGTGTCGATCGCCGCCACCAGCAGCCTGCTGGCCGCGTACCTGCCCGACGAGGGCGCGCGGGAGGTGTTCGGGCCACCCGACGTCGTCGCGGCCGGGGTCTGGGCGCCCCGCGGCACGGCCGTGTCCGCGGCGGGTGGGGTCGTCGTGTCCGGGCGGTGGGCGTTCTGCAGCGGCATCCCGCACGCCGACTGGCTGTTCGCGGGCTGCGTGCTCGACGGCGCGACGCTGAAGGTCGTCGCCCTGCCGAAGGCCGAGATCGAGGTGCTCGACACCTGGCACACCGGCGGGCTGCGCGGGACCGGCAGCCACGACTGCGTGGCGCGGGAGGTGTTCGTGCCCGAGCACCGCGTGCTGTCGGTGCTCGACGGGCCGCTGCACGACGGGGCGCTCTACCGGTTCCCGGTCTTCGGGTTCTTCGCGCTGTCGGTCGCCGTCGCCGCGCTGGGCAACGCCCGCGGCGCGATCGACGACCTGCTGGAACTGGCCGTGCGCAAGAAGTCCCTCGGGTCGAGCAAGTCGTTGGCCGAGCGGACGCGGACGCAAGCCGTTGTGGCGCAGGCGGAAGCGTCCCTGCGGGCCGCGCGGCTGCTGGTGTTCGACGCCGTCGACCACGCCTGGCGCGAACCGGAGGACCGGACCGCCGCGCGGGTCGGGCTGCGGTTGGCCGCCACGCACGCGACCCGCACCTCCGCCGAGGTGGTCGCCGCGGTGTACGACCTGGGCGCGGGGTCGGCCATCTACGAGGACTCGCCGTTGCAGCGGCGGTTCCGCGACGCGCACACCGCGACCGCGCACTTCCAGGTCGACCCGGCCAGCTACGAGCTGCCGGGGCGGCTCCTGCTCGGCCTGCCCACGCGCACGGAGCAGCTGTGAGCGTCGGCGTGGTGCTGCCGTACTGGCTCGACAGGCCCGACGGCGAGGCGGTGGACATCGCCGTCGAGGCGGACCGGCTCGGGTTCGGCACGCTGTGGATCGGCGAGATGGCGACGTTCGACGCGTTCGCGCTGGCGACCGCGATCGGGTCGCGCACCACCGGCATCCGGCTGCGGGTGGGTCCGCTCGCCGCGGGCGTGCGCGGTCCGGTGGCGTTGGCGCTCGGGCTGTCGTCGGTGGCGGCGCTGACCGGCCGGCCCGCGGACCTCGCGCTGGGCGCGTCCAGCCCGGCGATCGTGGCCGGGTGGCACGACCGGCCGTGGGCGGGTGCCGCGGCGCGGATGCGCGAGACGGTGCGGGCGGTGCGCCCGCTGCTGGCCGGGCGGCGGATCGACGTCGACGGGGAGCACGTGCGGGCGCACGGGTTCCGCCTGCGGACACCGGTGCCGGAGGCGACCGTGTCGGTGGCCGCGTTCGGTCCGGCGATGCTGCGGGTCGCCGCCGAGGAGGCCGACGAGGTCGTGCTGAACCTGGTGACGCCCGAGCAGGTGACCCGCGTGCGGCGGGTCGTGGACGAGCACGCCGCCCGCGCCGACCGGCCGCCGCCGCGGCTGGCGGTCTGGGTGACCGCGGCGGTCGACCCCGGCCCGGACGCGCTGCGGCAGGTGTCCGAACAGCTCGCGCTCTACCTGCGCGCGCCCGGCTACGCGGAGGTGTTCGTCGAACTCGGTCACGGAACCCTGGTGGAACGGGCGAAGGCGGGCGTGCCGAGGCGGGAGCTGGCCGTGCCGCGGTCGCTGCTGGACGCGGTGTGCGCGCTCGGCTCGGCGGCGGCGCTGCGGGAGCGGATCGCGGACCACCACCGGGCGGGCGCCGACCACGTCGGTGTCGCGCCGTCGACCGCCGACGACCCCGCCGGGCGTCGGGCGCTGGCCGCGGTGGGGTGAGCCGTGCACGACCTGCCCCAGCGGTTCGAGGCCGATTCCGTCGGTCGGGCGCTCGCGCTGGTCGGCGAGCGCTGGACGCTGCTGATCCTGCGCGAGGCGTTCTTCGGCGTGCGCCGGTTCGGCGAGCTGAGCCGCAACCTCGGCATCCCGAAGCCCACGCTGTCCGCGCGGCTGCGGACGCTCGTCGACGCGGGCCTGCTGGACCGCGTCCCGCACGGCGACCACCACGAGTACCGGCTCACCGACCGCGGCCGGGACCTGTTCCCCGCCGTCGTCGCGCTGATGCGGTGGGGGGACGAGCACCTGGGCGGTCCGTCGATCGCCCTGCGCCACCACGCCTGCGGGGAGGTCGTCCGCGCGCGGGTGGTCTGCGGGCACTGCACCGGGGAGATCACGACCGACTCGGTGACCCCTGAAGCCGTCGTAGGATCGACGGGTGGCGACTGACGACGACCTGATGGCGTGGGCGCCGAAACCGACGGCCCCGACCGGGATCGCGCTCGCGGGCTACAGCGACTTCCGGTTGGTGGCCCAGGGCGGTGAGGGCACCGTGTACCGGGCCCGCCAGGACGGGCTCGGGCGCGACGTCGCGGTGAAGGTGCTCGAAGCGCGGGACGACGCCACGCTCGCCCGGTTCCGCCGCGAACTGGAGATCACCGTCCGGCTGGGCAGGCAGCACCCGCACATCGTGACGGTGCTCGACACCGGCGTCGTGCGCGGCAGGCCGTGCATCGTCATGGAGTTCCACGACCTCGGCTCGCTGCACGACCGGCTCCGCGCGCGGGGACCGCTGCCGGTGGCCGAGGTGGTCGCCGCGGGCGTCGCGGTCGCCGACGCGCTGGCGTTCGCGCACGGCCAGGGCGTGCTGCACCGCGACGTGAAGCCGCAGAACGTGCTCGTGCTGCCGACGTCGTACGTGCTGGCCGACTTCGGCATCGCGCGGGCGGTCGACGCGGGCCACTCCGCGTCGCTGCACCTGGTCAGCTACCGCCACGCGGCCCCGCAGATGATCGACGGCGAGAAACCCGCCGCCACCGACGACGTCTGGTCGCTGGGCTCGACGCTGTTCACCCTGCTGGACGGCGCGCCGCCGTTCGCCTCGGACGACGCCGGGGCCGAGTCGATGCTGGGCTACCTCGGCCGGGTCCGCTCGGCCGCGCCCCGCGCGCTGACCCGCCCGGACGTGCCGCCCGCCCTGGCCGCGATCATCGAGCGCTGCCTGGCCAGGGCGCGCGAGGACCGCTTCCCCGACGCCGCCTCGCTGCGCGCCGCGCTGGCCGCCGTCGACACGGCCTGGGCCCCGACACCGTCCACCGTGGATCCGGACAGCACCAGGGCCGTGGCGCCGCTCGCCCCGCCCCAGGTGTTCCCCGAGGGCCCGACGTCGCTGCCGGACTTCGGGCCGCGCCCGGCGGCGGAGGCGCCCGCGCCGGAACCGGCGGCTCCCGAGGAGCCGAGGACGTGGGCCGACCAGTTGGCCGACCTGACCGTCCGCCACCACCCGGTGGAGCCGGAGGTCCCCGACTTCGGTCCCCGTCCGACAACCTCGGGCGGAGCACCTCTCCCGACGCCGCCCGCCGACCGGACCACATGGGCACAGCCGAGTCCCACCACCGACACCGACACCGCCACCACCGACACCGACACCCCCGCACCGCCCGCCGACCGGACGACGCGGGTGGCGCAGCCGAGTTCCCGGACCGACTTCGACTTCGACGAGCCCGCGCCGGTCCCTACCGTGCCGAACCGGGACGTGCCACCGGTCCAGGTCGCCGTCCTGCCGGGTGAGCCGAACACCGCGCCGACCTTCCTGGCACCCCTGGACGAGCGGGAGCCCGAGGCCCCGCGGCGGCACCGCCTCCGCTGGCTGGTCCCGCTCGCCGCGGTCGTGGTGGTCGGGGGCGCGGTGCTCGGCGTCGTGCTCACCGGCGGGCCGTCGGGCAGGCAGACGGCGGCACCCACGTCCTCGGAGCCGCCCACGTCGTCCACGACCTCGGAGCCGCCCGTCACCGCGAGCGTCCCGCCGGGCGGCGACCCGAGGTTCGCCCCCGCCCTCGACCGCGTCGAGGTGCTCGGCCCGACCAGCGTCGAGCTGGACTGGACCGACCCCAGCGACGGCCGGGCCCAGTTCGTCCTGGTCGACGTGACCGGCGCGAAGCCGCAACCGCTGGTCACGGTCGCGGCGGGCCTCACGACGCACGTGGTCGAAGGCCTCGACACGACCCGCCGCCACTGCTTCCAGGTCCTCGCGATCGGTCTGGACGACCCCGGCTCGCAGCGCGGCGCGTCCGCCCGCACGTGCACGCCGAGCGGCTGAGTCACGCCCCTCGGCCGGTCTCCTGCTGCAACCGGTCGATGAGCTGCGACGCCTGGGCCTTGGTCAGGCCCTCCGGCACGTCCTCCCCCGCTTCCCGCGCGAGGGTGTGCAGGTAGGACTCCTGCGGGCCGGTCATGGGCTCGTCCCCGGTCGTCCACTCGTCCAGGTCCTTCTCCGGCGTTCCGGTCATGGCCCTCTCCTTCCGCTCGAACACCTGTTCGCGGTACCCGAGGGCACCGCGCGGCAAACGCGGGGTGTGAACGGCACGCTCGCGGTGTACCCCGTCCGCATGACGGCTCCCCACACACCGGACCCCCGGCTCGGCGAGAACGAGGTCGCCGAACCCGACCAGCAGGCCGACGAGGACCGCGAGGACCAGCCGGAGGTGCTCAAGCCCCCGGTGGAGGACCCCGAGTAGCCGAGGTTTGTGCGGCGGCCGGAGCGGCTACCCGCGATCATGATCTTTCGGCGGAAGCCGCGCGGTTCGGTGTTCTTCGACCTGTTCAGCACGGCCGGGAACAACATCGCCACCAGCGTGGAGGTGTTGCGCGACTTCGTCTCGGCCCCGCCGTCGGAGCGAGCCGCCCTCGCCGTGCGGATGCACGAGGCCGAACACGCGGGTGACGACGCGACGCACGCGATCATCGAGCAGATCGACCGGTCGTTCATGACGCCGTTCGACCGCGAGGACCTCCTCCGGCTCGCGAGCAGGCTCGACGACGTGGTCGACCACATGGACGCCGCCGTCGCGCTGGCCAACCTGTACGCCATCGCCGAGTTCCCCGACGGCGTGCGGCAGCAGGTCGACCTGCTGTGCCGGGCGGCGCGGCTCACGGCCGACGCGATGCCGAAGCTCGCCGAGCCCAACGGCCTGACGGCGTACTGGGTCGAGATCAACGAGCTGGAGAACGAGGCCGACCAGGTCTACCGGCAGCTGCTGCCGCTGCTGTTCGGCGGCGGTTACGACCCGCTCGACGTGATGAAGCTCAAGGACGTCGTCGAGGAGCTGGAGTCGGCGGCCGACGCGTTCGAGGACGTCGCCGACGTGGTGCGCACGATCGCCGTCAAGGAGTCGTGACCGTGGAGTTCGCCGTCGTCGCGGTCGTGGTGATCGCCGTGGCGTTCGACTACACCAACGGCTTCCACGACGCGGCGAACGCCATCGCGAGCGCGGTGTCCACCAGGGCGCTGCCGCTGCGGCGGGCGCTCGCGATGGCCGCGGTGATGAACCTGCTCGGCGCGCTGGCGGGCACGGGCGTCGCCGTCACCGTGGCCAGCGGCGTGATCGCCGCGCCCACCGGCGACGGCGGGCTGCTGGTCGTGATCTCCGCGCTCGTCGGCGCGACCACCTGGAACCTGATCACCTGGTACTTCGGCCTGCCGTCGTCGTCCTCGCACGCGCTGATCGGCGGGCTGGTGGGCGCGGCCCTCGCGTCGGCGACCGACGTGCGGTGGACCGGTGTGCTGGAGAAGGTCGTCGTGCCGATGGTGGTGTCACCCGTGATCGGGTTCGTGCTGGGCCACCTGCTGATGCGGCTGGTGCAGCGGCTGTTCCGCGACGCCGACCCGCACGTGGCCGGGCGCGGTTTCCGCCGCGCGCAGGTCGTGTCGTCGGCGAGCCTCGCGTTCGGCCACGGCCTCCAGGACGCGCAGAAGAGCATGGGCGTCATCGTGCTGGCCCTCGTGGTGTCCGGTCACCAGCAGGACTTCCACGTGCCGCTGTGGGTGATCCTGTTGTGCGCCACGGCGTTGGCGGCGGGCACGTACTCCGGCGGCCTGCGCATCATGCGCACCGTCGGCAGGCGGATCTTCCACCTCACGCCGCCGCACGGGTTCTCCGCCGAACTGGCCGCGTCGTCCGTGCTGTACCTGACGGCGTTCGCCTTCCACGCGCCCATCTCCACCACGCACGTCATCACCTCCGCGGTGATGGGCGTCGGATCGACCCAGCGCCGGTCGGCCGTGCGGTGGGCCGTGGCGGGCGACATCGCCGTCGGCTGGGTCCTCACCCTGCCCGCCGCGGCGGCGGTCGCGGCGCTCGTGCACGGCGCGGCCCGGCTGGTGTTCTAGGGGCTGGGTGAAGTCCGGACCCTGGTCCGCTGCGGGTGATCAGCCGCGGGCCACGCAGGGTCCGGAGGACACGGGCACGTCTGCCGGTCAGGAGCGTGCCGATCCTCCGGCGCCGCCGTGAGGATCGCACGAAGGCGGCCGGTCTCGGTCGATCCCGCGCTCTCCCCACCACGCAACGCCGTCGAACGCCGCTTCCGGAGAACCAGGACGTGGCGAGGCCCGGCCACACGACAGGACGAGTCACCAGAGAG
>NZ_DBNGPQ010000147.1:0-37212 GCF_057122925.1 Umezawaea sp.
GGGCTCGAGGCCGACCTCGGCCAGCAGCCCGGCGACGTGCTCGGCCGCCTCGCGCTCGCCCTTGCCACGGCCCGTGCCGTCGTTGACGCTCTCGAACCGGATCAGGTCGCGGCACAGCTCGACGACCTCCTCCTGCGGGTCCACCTGGGTCATGCCGCGCTCCCGTCGTCGATCCGGACGCCCGACCGTAGTCCGCCGAGGAGTTCGCTACAGTCGTCGGCGTCCGGTGCACGTCACCGGGCGCACTCAGTCCGAGTGGCGGAATGGCAGACGCGCAGCGTTGAGGTCGCTGTGTCCGAAAGGACGTGGGGGTTCAACTCCCCCCTCGCCCATCCTTACCCAGAAGGCCCTTGACCGCAGAGTACGCGGTCAAGGGCCTTCTGGCATTCGTCCTCGTGATGGCCTTGCCCGGTCGCCACCAGCGATCTTGGGCCAGGTCCGCGGGGTGATCACCTCCGCGCGGGGGCCTCCCGCGCACCCGTGGTCGGGCCCGACGGTGATTGGTCTGCACTGGTTGGGCCATTCGCGCCGGTGTACCCCCCGGTGGCGGTCCGGAGTTCCTCGATCGTCCCGTCCGCACCCGATTCGGTTCCGGCATGCGTGATCTCAGTCACCCGGTCGAGTGACGGACGACATAGTCGGACGTTCGCGGTCGGCGGAGGACGACGGAAAACCGAAGCCGGTCGCGCTCCCCTAGCCGGTACCGCGTCCCGGAGGTGCACTCGTCCGGCTCGCGACCGCGGGGGTGAACGCCCTGGGCCGAAAAGCCGTCGGCGGCGACCGGGCTGCCCGCGTTCCCGCAGGTTCCGGCGTCGGCGGCACCGGTGACCGGCGCTCCGGGCGAGCCGGTCCCGGTCACCTGACCAGCGCTTCTCACGTCGTCCGGTCGATTTGGCGCGCTGAACGGTCGACAAGCGGTTCGACGGTCGGCCCGCGGACCGTTGACGAGCGGGTTACCGGAGGCGATCCACGCCTACTGTCAGCACGGGTTTCGGCACAACCGCCCACGTCGGCATCACCCGGACGGCAGCATGGTCGGGCCGAACTCCCCAGGAGGGCTATCTACCGGTCACCGACCGCTCGACGCCGCCGATCGCAGGGCCCCGTTCGACCCGCAGGCACGGCCGGTTCCTCCTGGTACCCATTATCCAGAGCACGAGTCGAAACACGGCGGACTTCCCGACCGTGATTCCCGAGGAGGCCCTGGCGTGAGCAGCACACCAGCACGGATCGCGGTTCCCGGTGACACACGGGCGCTGTCGGCCACTGCTGTTCCGGTTCCCGAACTTCCCGGCACCGCCGAGGAACTCGCCGCGTCCGCGGCCATCCGACTGGGGTGGCACGGGGTCGTGCTGCCCGAGATGGTCCTGATGGGTCGCCGCGTGGTCGTCGTGGCCGAGCTGATGGCCGACGCCCACGCCGAGCGGGTGTGCGTGGGAGCGGGCCCCGAGGCGGACCGCACCACGGTGTCCACCTGGGTGTGGCCCGAGATGGAGGGTCGCGTCCCCCCGTCGGCCGTCAAGATCGTCGGCGTCCTGGCCGTGGCCCGCCACTGGCGCACCGCGCTCGCCTCCGCCGTGCCGTTCGCCCGCTACGGCAACGCCGCGGTCGTCCTGCCGACGTCGGTCGCCTTCACCCACGACTACCTGACCAACTGCCTGCCCCGCGTCCGCCGCTACGGCGTCTCGGTGCTGATGGCGGACACCGAGTCGAACGTCACGACCGACGTCGCGGGTCGCAACGAGCACGTGCCGGTCGAGGACACCGCGACCACCCGCTGGGTCAACGAGCTCGTCTACGAGCAGGTGCTGGCGACCGCTTCCTGACCTACGGTCGAGGCATGCGAGTAGTGATTGCCGGCGGCCACGGGAAGATCGCGTTGGAGTTGGAGCGGCTCATCGCCGCCAGAGGGGGTTCGGCCACCGCGCTGGTGCGCAACCCCGACCACTTCTCGGACGTGTGGACGGCCGGTGCGGTACCTGTTCACTGCGATCTGGAAGCAGCCGACGTCGCTGCCGTGACCGAATACCTGACCGGCGCCGACGCCGCGGTGTTCGCCGCAGGCGCGGGACCCGGAAGCGGGCCGGACCGCAAGGGGAGCGTCGACCGCGACGCGGCCGCGCTGTTCGCCGCAGCCGCCGAGCAGGCGGGTGTGCGGCGCTTCGTGCAGATCAGTTCGATGGGCATCGACAAGGCGGACGACCCGTCGGTGTCGCCCGAGTTCGCCGTGTACCTGAAGGCGAAGGGCGCCGCCGAGGAGGACTTGCGGGCGCGGGACCTCGACTGGACGATCCTGCGCCCCGGAGCGCTGACGGACGAGCAGGCCACCGGTCGCGTTGAACTGGCCGAGAAGGTCACCAGGGGTTCGATCCCGCGTGCTGACGTCGCCGCCGTCGTGCTGGCCCTGCTGGACAGGCCTGAGACGGTCGGGAAGACCCTTGAGGTGATCAGCGGCGACGCTCCGGTCTAGGCGCCGAGCACCCGGTCCAGGTACGGGTTCGTGAAGACGCGCTCGGGGTCGACCTCGTCCCGCACGCGGCGGAAGTCGTCGAAGTGCGGGTAGCGCTCACGCAGCGCTCCGGCCCCGAGCGTGTGCATCTTGCCCCAGTGCGGCCTGCCGCCGACCGAGGTCGCGATCCGCTCGAACGCGTCGAAGTACTCGCGGTAGGGCATCCCGAGGAACTGGTGCACGGCGATGTAGGCCGAGTCGCGGCCGGACGCGGTGGACAGCCAGATGTCGTCGCCCTGGGCGGTGCGGACCTCGACCGGCACGATCACGCCGTGGTCGAGCTTCTTCACCGCGGCCCGCAGCCCCCGGACGACCTCGTGCAGCGCTTCCCTCGGCACGGCGTACTCGGACTCGACGAACCGGACTCGCCGCGGTGACACGAAGACGCGGTGCGACCGGTCGCTGTAGACCCGCTCGGACAGCGCCGCCGCGCACAGCTTGGTCAGCGGACGAGCGGTCGGCGGCACCGCGCGGGCGAGCCGTGTGACCAGGCCGAAGACGGTGTTCTCCATGACCTCGTACTCGTAGAACCGGCGCAGCCTGGACAGCGGCCGGGCCTCGTGGTCGTCGGGCACCCGGTTGTTGCGCTTCACCAGGACGCCGTCGCCGTGCGGGAACCAGTGGAACTCGACGTGGTCCTCGACCGCGGTCAGGTCGTCGAACTCCTCCAGGATCCAGTCGAGGTGACCGGTCGTCTCGCGGGCGTGCAGCACGAACGCGGGCACGCACCTCAGGGTGAGGGTGCTGATCACGCCGAGCGCGCCGAGGCCGAGCCGGGCGGCGTTGAACAGGTCGGGGTTCTCGTTCGCCGAGCACGAGGTGACCGAGCCGTCGGCCAGCACGAGTTCGAGCGACTCGACCTGCGTGGACAGCCCGCCGAGCTTCGCACCGGTGCCGTGGGTGCCGGTCGAGATCGCGCCGGAGATCGTCTGCGCGTCGATGTCGCCGAGGTTCGCCATCGCCAGGCCGAGCCGTTCGAGACCGGCGTTCAGCTGCGCGATCGTGGTGCCCGACCGGACTTCGACCAGGCCGGATGCGGCGTCGGCTGAGATGATCCCCGTCCAGGCGTCCAGGTCGAGCGCGACACCGGGCGCCACCGCGATCTCGGAGAACGAATGCCCGCTGCCCCGTGGCCGCACGGACCTCCCGTCCGCTCGCGCGGACGTGATCGCGTGCGCGATGGCGTCGGTGCTGGCCGGGCGCTCGACCCGGTGCGGCGAGGCGGACGCGGTGCCCGCCCAGTTGGTCCACTGGGCCTTCATGCACGCCCCTCCTCGCACTGTGACGAACGATACGAACCGTAGGTGAAAGCTATTCACATTTCAAGGTTCGAGGACGTACCGTAAAGCCATGCAGAGCCGAACCCGCCTCGACACGGCGACGAAGGACTTCGATCCTCCGTTCGCGATCGTCGACCTGGACGCGTTCGACCACAACGCGGCGGACCTGGTCCGCCGAGCGGGTGGCCGGCCGATCAGGGTCGCCAGCAAGTCGGTCCGGGTCCGTGACCTGCTGCAACGCGTCCTGTCGAAGCCCGGCTACGCGGGTGTCATGTGCTACTCCCTCCCCGAGGCGCTCTGGCTGTCCGGCCACGACCTCAGCGAGGACCTGCTGGTCGCGTACCCGACCGTCGACCACGGCGCGCTCCGCGGGTTGGCCAAGGACGAGACCGCGCTCCGCCGCGTCACGCTGATGATCGACTCGCTGGACCACCTGGACCTGATCGACGCCGCGCTGGGCGCCCACCACCCGACGATCCGCATCTGCCTGGAACTGGACGTCTCCTGGCGTCCGCTGCCCGGCCTGCACGTGGGTTCGCGCAGGTCACCCGTCCACACCGCCCGCGACGCGGGCCAACTGGCCCGCCGGATCGCGAGCCGCACGGGCTTCACCCTCGTCGGCGTCATGGCCTACGAGGGCCAGATCGCCGGACTGGGCGACAACCCGCCCGGTCAACCGCTGCGCGGAGCGGTGGTGCACTGGATGCAGAAGCGCTCGGCCGCGGAGCTGATCGAACGCCGCAGCGCGGCCGTGGCGGCGGTCCGCCGGATCGCCGACCTGGAGTTCGTCAACGGCGGCGGCACCGGCAGCCTGGAGGTCACCGGCTCCGACCCGTCGGTGACCGAGCTGGCGGCGGGCTCGGGTCTGGTGGGCCCGACGCTGTTCGACGCCTACCGGAGGTTCCACCCGAAACCCGCGTTCCTGTACGCGCTGTCGGTGGTCCGCCGCCCGGCCCGCAACACCGCCACCCTCTTCGCGGGCGGCTACATCGCCTCGGGCACGGCCACCCCGGACCGCCAGCCGAGCCCGTACCTGCCGGAAGGCCTGGCGACCCTCCCCCTGGAGGGAGCGGGCGAGGTCCAGACGCCGGTGGTGGGCAAGGCCGCGGACGCGCTGCGCCTGGGTGACAGGGTGTGGATGCGTCACGCGAAAGCGGGTGAACTCGCGGAGCGCTTCACCCACGTGCACCTGCTCGCGGGCAACGACGTCGAACGCACGGTGCCCACCTACCGCGGCGAGGGCCAGAGCTTCGGCTAACACCCTGACCTGCAACAAGTGTTCCAGAACACCACGGTCGAGACCGGAGGGGCCTAGCCCTAGTGGTCGCGGACCCCACGACCCACTAGGGATAGGCGTCAGCTCGCCAGCTGTGGACAACCCCTGTGGACAGCCTGTGGACAACTGCTGTGAACAACCCCTCATCCGGCACGCCGTCCACGCCGGTTCCCACCCTGCGTGACCACGCCCGGACGCCGCACCGGTCGGGTGCTCCGACCGGTGCGGCGTCCGGGTCCCGCCTACTTCGGCAACCGGGTGGACAGGTAGCCGCGGATCAGCGACTTGGCCTCGTCCAGCACCCGCTGCTCCCCGTTCGGGTCGATCCGGAACGCCAGGTCCAACACACCGTCCGCGGCCTGGACGGCGACGGCGATCGGCAGTTGGAGCTCGTCCAGCGGGATGCCGAACTTGGCGGCGATCAGCTCCACCATCCGGTCGGAGATGACGGCGTTGTTGTCCCGCTTGTCGTCCAGCAGCCGCATGTCCACGGCGTCGCCGAAGCGCACCTTGCTGAACGCCGGAACGTCGCGGTGCATCCCGACGTAGGCGTCGAAGATCGTGTCCACGGCGTCCCACCAGTGTTCGAGCGGTGTCTTCGCGAACCGGGCGGTGATGGTGTCCATGAACTTGTCGAGGTTGCGCATGGTGAGTGCTTGCACCACCGCGCGCTTGTCCGGGAAGAACTGGTAGAGAGAGCCGACGGCAACTCCCGCGCGCTCGGCGATGAGTGTTGTCGTCACCCCGTCGTAGCCGACTTCCTCGATCAGCGAGGCGCACGCTTCGAGCATCCGCTCTACGCGTTTGGCGCTCCGTTGCTGCACCGGTTGGCGGCGCAGCGGGGTGGAACTGGTCACGGCGACTCCATGCGACGACGTTGGGACTCCCATAGTGCCTGCTCGACGGGTTTCGCACTTCCCCGTGAACAGCAACACGCCTATTATCCGAATCACTTTCACGTTTTGACCAGGAAAAACCACCCGGAGGCGTTGCATGACGTTGCCTGACGAGTTCCTGTGGGGAGTGTCCACCTCCGCCTTCCAGATCGAGGGTGCGTTCACCGAAGGCGGTCGCGGTCGATCCGTCTGGGACCGATTCTCCCCCGTCGTGGACGACGACACCGCCGAGGTGGCGTGCGACCACTACCACCGGTACGCCGAGGACATCGCCCTCATGAAGGACCTCGGCGTGGGCGCCTACCGGTTCTCCGTCGCCTGGCCACGCGTGCAGCCGACCGGCAAGGGCCCCGCGAACGCCGCCGGGCTCGACTTCTACGACCGGCTGGTCGACGGGCTCGTGGAGGCCGGGATCGACCCGGTCGCGACGCTCTACCACTGGGACACGCCGCAGGTCCTGGAGGACGAGGGCGGCTGGTTGAGCCGCGGCACCGCGGAGCGGTTCGCCGAGTACGCGGCGCTCGTGGCCGATCGGCTCTCCGATCGGGTGAAACTCTGGATCCCCGTCAACGAACCCGTCGTCGTCACGCTTTCGGGCTACGCGATCGGCGAGCACGCGCCGGGGAAGTCGCTCCTGTTCGGCTCGCTGCCCGCCGCCCACCACCTGAACCTCGCGCACGGCCTGGCGGTCGGAGCGCTGCGGGCGAACGGCGCCGCCGCGGTCGGCACGGCGAACAACCACTCACCCGCGTGGCCCGAGTCGGACTCCCCGGAGGACCGGTTCGCCGCCGGGTTCTACGACACCATCCACAACTGGATGTTCGCGGACCCGCAGCTCACCGGGGCGTACCCGGAGGAGGTCGCGTCGTTCCTCCCGATCGTCGACGGCGACCTCGACAAGATCGCCGCACCGCTCGACTTCTACGGCGTGAACTACTACAACCCGACCCGGCTGCGGGCGACCGCCGAGGGCGAGCCGCTGCCGTTCGAGCGGATCGAGATCCACGAGTACCCGAAGACCTCGTTCGGCTGGCCGGTCGTGCCGGAGGGCCTGACGGAGATGCTGACCTCGCTCCGGGAGCGCTACGGCGACCGCCTGCCGCCCGTCTACATCACCGAGTCCGGGTGCAGCTACCCGGAGGACCTCGCCGACCAGGCCCGGATCGACTACCTCGACGGGCACATCAGGGCGGCCCGCGCCGCGGGCGTCCGCGGCTTCTTCGTGTGGTCGATCATGGACAACTTCGAGTGGGACTCGGGCTACTCCCAGCGCTTCGGCCTGGTGCACGTGGACTACAAGACGCAGGAACGGACACCGCGCGACTCCTACCGGTGGTACCGCGATGTCGTCTCCGGCGGCAACTGAGGCGCTCGGCGAGCCGGTGGTCCCGGTTCGCCGGAGCTGGATGACGTGGCTGTTCCTCGCGAACCTGGGGCTGTGGCTCGGCATCTACGCGCCCATCCAGGTGCTGCTCCCGCAGCAGGCCGAACTGTTCGACCGGGCCAACAAGGAACTGGTGTTCGGCCTGGTCACCGGTGCGGGCGCCATCGCGGCGCTGCTGGCGAACCCGGTCATCGGCCTGCTGTCGGACCGCACCACGTCGAGGTTCGGCCGCCGTCACCCGTGGACGCTCGCGGGAGCGCTGATCGGCGCGGCCGGACTCGTCGTGCTGGCGAGCGCGCCCAGCACCACCGTGATGACGATCGGCTGGTGCCTGGTCCAGGCGGGGCTGAACGGGATGCTGGCCAGCCTGACCTCCGTGGTGCCGGACCAGGTGCCGGTCGGGCAGCGGGCGACGGTCGGCGGACTGGTCGGGATCAGCCAGATGCTCGGCACCGTGCTCGGAGCGGTCGTCGTGACGCTGCTGGTGACCGGTCTGATGAACGGCTACCTGGCGTGCGCGGCGATCGTCGTGGTCGGTGCGCTGCTGTTCGTCGTCGTCACACCCGACGTCAGGCTGCCGAAGGCGCTGCGTCCGGGGTTCGTGCTGCACGAGATGTGGATCTCGCCGAAGGCGCACCCCGACTTCGCCTGGGCGTGGGGCTGCCACTTCATGATCAACCTCGGCAACGCGTTCGGCACGCTCTACCTGCTGTTCTTCCTGGCGGACGTGGTCCACCACCCGTCACCGGAGGACGGGCTGCTGGTCCTCATGGGCCTCTACGGCGCCGCGCTCGTCGTCGGCGCGGTGGTGTTCGGCGCGATGTCCGACCGCTCGGGCAGGCGCAAGCCGTTCGTCTTCCTGGCCGTCGCGGTGATGGCCGCCGCCGCGCTGCTGCTCGTCGTCTGGCAGACGTGGACCGCGGCGCTGATCGCCGCACCGCTGCTCGGCGTCGGGTTCGGCGTCTACATGGCCGTGGCGCTGGCGCTGCTCACGCAGGTGCTGCCCGCCGCCGCCGACCGCGCGAAGGACCTGGGCGTGGTCAACATCGCGAACGCGCTGCCGCAGGTCGTCGCCCCGCTGCTCACGACCGTCGTGCTCGCCAACCTCGGCGGCTACCGCGGGCTGTTCGCGGTGTCGGCGCTCGCCACCCTGCTCGCCGGGTTCCTGGTGAGCAGGGTCAGGTCCGTTTCCTAGTGCTGGAGGTAGTTCGTGCGGTTGGACGGCAAGACGGTGCTGGTCACAGGGGCTTCCCAGGGGATCGGCGCCGCGACCGCCGAACTCGTGGCGCGCAGGGGAGCGCGGGTGGTGCTCGTGGCCCGCGGCGCCCAAGGGCTTTCCGAGCACGCTGAACGGATCACCGCGAACGGTGGCCGTGCCGTCGTCCACGCCGCGGATCTCGCGGACGGTGCCCGGATCACCGCGCTGGCCGAGCGCGTCCTCGGCGAGTTCGGGCCGCCGGACGTCCTGGTGAACAACGCGGGCGTCGGCCGGTGGCTGTTCCTGGACGAGACCGAACCCGACGAGCTGCTGGGGATGGCCTCGGTGCCGTACCTCGCGGCGGCCCGGCTCACCAGCGCACTGCTGCCCGCCATGCGGGAGCGCGGAACCGGCCGGATCGTGAACGTGAACTCGCCGATCTCGCGGATGCCGATCCCCGGCGCGACCGGCTACACGTCGGCGCGGTTCGCGCTGCGCGGGTTGACCGCCGCGCTCCGGCTCGACCTGCGCGGCACCGGGATCGGGGTCAGCGAGGTGATCCCGAGCAAGGTCAACAGCCAGTACTGGGTCAACAACCCCGGAGCCGAGGACCGGATGCCGAGCATCTCGCGGCTGATCCCCGACGTGACGTCCGAGCAGGTCGCCGCCGCCATCGTCGCCGTGGTCGAGAAGGACCGCGCTGAAGTCGTGTTCCCCTGGCAGCTCAAGGCTTTCGAGGTCGGGTCGCGGCTGTTCCCGACGCTGACCCACTACCTGGCCTGGAGGACCGGCACCCACCGGTGACGTGAAATCGGCCCCGATGCACGCGCGGGAGGTGCGCACATCGGGGCCGAGGTGGAGTCCGCGGACCGGTGTCGGTCGGGGAGGAAGGTGCACAACACCAGTCCGCGGAAGTCTCGTTGTTCAGTTGGAGCTGGCCGGCGATCCGTTCGTCGCGGTCGGGGGGTCGCACGTCCCGGACCGCCGGCCAGTAGGCGGTGGCCCAGCCGTGTCGTGTCGGGGGAACGACACGGCCGGGGCCGCCCGTTAGTGGGCTCGAACCACCGCGCGGCGAGACCTGGTGACAGGAGGGGTCACCGGGGCTGCGCGCAGGTGGCGAGCCGGGCGCGGGGCCAAGCCGCCCGCGACCAGGTGTTCGTACGCGGCGCGCCACACCGAACAAGGAGACTTCTGCTGCCGCCAACGACTGGAGCACTCAGGGCAGTTGCCCTTCTCGTCCGGTTCGTGCGCGGCGAGCAGCGCTCGCCATCCCTCGGTCAGCCGGGGGAGTTCGGATCGAGCCACCGAGAGCAGGGACGGGGCGTCAGCCTGGCTGGCCAGCTCTGTGAGCAGGTCCAGTCGCTCCCACACCGCGTTGCGGAGGACTTGTCCAAGGATCTCGTCCATCGAAACGTCACCGTCACCTTTCCGCCTGCTCGGCGGCTTCGCGTAGCGCAGCCCTGAGCTGTACGAGTTGGTCGGCCGAGAGCACCGCGGTCTCACCGGGGGGGCCGACCAGGACCACGCGGTCCTCGTCCACCACAACGGTGAGGCAGCGCTCACGGTCGACCACGTCGTTGCAGCGGATCCGCCACCAACGACGTTGCCCAGTCGAACCGCGCCATCCGGAGCCAAGGTCGTTCGACTCCTGGACGGACAGGGTGGACGGGGAGGACACCGTGGCGACGGCAGGCTCTGCCGAGCCACCACGTGTGGTGGTCACCGCCCGCTCGATCAGGTCCACTTGGTGTTCCTCTCCGTGCTCACTCGCTTACCGGAACTTAGATTGCGATGATTCATCTCAGATCGGGACGTCAAAACGCTGGCCGGTGGAAGTTCCACGACGAGCGGTCAGTGGAGTTCGGTAGAGCCGATCAGCTCTGCCGATCGGCACTTCTCGCAGTTGGGGGAGTGCCCCTACTCTGCCGTTGACGCCCAATGGACTGTGAGGCGGCGAAATTGAACACCATCGGTTCGCAAGGTGCTCCTGTGAGTTCCGAGGTCTGGGACCAGCAGGAGATGCGGGACGCGCTCGCTCGGCGGGAGATCAGCTCGGTCTACCGACTGCTCCGCCGACATGGTGTGTCGCAGCGCCAGATCGCGGCGCTGACGGGTCAGTCGCAGTCCGAGGTCTCGGAGATCCTCAAGGGTCGTCAGGTCATGGCCTACGACGTCCTGACGCGGATCGCCATGGGCCTGGGCGTTCCGAGGGGGTACATGGGCCTCGCCTACGACGAGGCAACGGCAGTACGGGTGGCCGCAACCGCGGACTCACCCAATTCTGAGGAGGACGAGTCGGTGAAGCGTCGGAAGTTCCTCGCGCACGCCGCCGCCGTGACAGTCGGCGCGGCCGTGCTCGGCACGGACTCCGGGTCGTGGGTTTCCAACCCCACACAGACTCCGGCCCCCGGACGTATCGGCATGACCGACGTCCGACAGGTGGAAGCGGCGACGCGCGCCCTGCGAGCGCTGGACTACCAGTACGGCGGCGGCTCCTGTCGCGACGCAGTGGTGGCCCAGCTGTCGTGGGGCCAGCAGATGCTCGGCGCGAACGCGACGGACCTGGTGCGGGAGCGGCTCTTCGTGGCTCTCGCCGACCTGCACAACCTGGCCGGGTGGACGTCGTTCGACACCGGTCTCATGGACTCCGCCCGCAACCACTTCGGGCAGGCGCTCGACCTCGCGAAGCAGGGCCGCAACGAGGCGCTGGTGGCGAACATCCTCTACCGGATGGGCCGGGTGTACCTGCACCAGGACGCTCCGGACGACGCGCTCAAGGTGTTCCAGCTCGGCCAGCTGGCCGCGCAGAACTCCGGTTCCGAGCTGGCCGTCGGCATCCTCTGCGCGAACGAGGCGTGGGCCTACGCGAAGATGGGTTCGGACGACCAGGCCATCAAGCTGCTGGGTCGCGCCCGTGACGAGTTCGCCAGGGCCAACGTCGGCGAAGCGCCCGCCTGGGCCAAGTTCTTCACCGAGATCGACCTGTCGTCCATGATCGGCACGGTGCACACGGAGCTGGCCCAGACGGTGGACCCGAAGTACACGCGCACCGCGATCCCCGCGCTGTCCAAGGCCGTCAACGGCTTCGGCGAGGACATGACCCGCAACCGGTCGTTCAACCTGACCTCGCTGTCGATCAACCACCTCATCGAGGGCGACGTCGACCACGGCGCGAAGGTCGGCCGCCAGGCCGTCGACCTGTCCGAGGGCCTGAAGTCCATCCGCACCAAGGACCGCATGAAGCCCCTGCTGCGCGAGGCCGACAAGCGCCGCAACAACCCCGATGCCCGTGAGCTGGCGGACCGCCTTGCCAAGTTCACCGGCAGCGACACCGCGGCGTGAGATCGGGTTCCTGATGTCCTCGACGGTCACCCTCGACGGTCGGTTCACCAGGGAGAAGTTGGCTGACGCACTGCGGAGGCTGTGCGCCGAGCACGGGCTGGACCACCGCGGTGCGAGGCTCCTGAAGTTCACCAGCAACGCCGTCTTCGAGCTCCCCGCCGAGCGCGCGGTGGTGCGGATCGTCGGCTCGACGCGGCTGCGGCACCGCGCCGCCAAGGTCGTCAGGGTCGCCGCGTGGCTGGCCGAGCACGACGTTCCCGCGGTCCGCCTCCTGCCCGGATTCCCGTCGCCGGTGGTCGTGGGCGACCACCTCGCGACCCTCTGGCAGCACGTTCCCGGCCCCGTCCAACCAGGTCGCGCACTCGACGGTCGAGACCTCGCGCGGGTGCTGCGCAGGCTCCACGAACTGCCCGCGCCACCGTTCGAACTGCCCGAGTGGGCACCGCTCGACGACGTGCGGCGTCGACTCGCCGATGCGGAAGAACTGTCCGATCCGGACCGCTCCTTCCTGCAAGAACGGTGCGCTTCGCTCGCCGAGCGGTTGTCGGGGCTGCGACCGGTGCTCCCGCGGGGCGTTCTGCACGGCGACGCGCACCTCGGCAACCTGATCGCGAGCAGGTCCGGCCCGGTGCTGTGCGACTTCGACTCGACGTCGACCGGCCCCCGCGAGTGGGACCTGAGTTCCCTGCCGGTCGGGGTGGCGAGATTCGGCCACTCTCCCCGGTGGCAGCGGCAGCTCGTCCGGGGTTACCGCTTCGACGTCACCCGCTGGGATGGATTTCCGGTGCTCCGCGACCTGCGTGAGCTGAAACTCACCACCAGCGCGCTGCCGATCTTGCGCAGCCACCCCGGCGCCCGCTCTGAGCTGCGCCGACGCCTCACCTCGCTCCGGCGTGGCGACACCGCCGCCAGGTGGTCGCCCTACCGCTGAGGACCTGTCTGCTGGGCCACGAACCGGTAACGCCCGCCCGTCGATTTCCGACGTTGGCAGGGTAGGGCGCATTTTTGCGGCGCCCGTAGAGTGCCCGGTGCGGTTCTGATGGCGAGGTAGGTAGGTCACCGATGCGTGAGATCGTGACTCGGATGGGGATGAGGCGGTGGCGCGCGCGTCGCGCGCTCAGGTCAGCCCGTCTGCTCGACGAGGTCGTCGACACGCAGTTGCCGCTGCTCGCCGCCTTCGGCGAGGAGCGCCGCCGCCGTTCGGCCGACTACCTGGCCGAACTCGTGAAGCTCGCCCAGGACTACCGGTACTTCGCGAACGGCTGGATCGACGCCAGGGAACTCGACCGGCGCGGTCAGCTGGCCATCGAGCAGCTCGGCAGGCTGCGCGAGGACCCGACCGCGCGGCTGATCAACGACTGACCCCGGAACCGCAGCTCAGCGCGCCAGGGTTACCGCTCGGCGAGTGTGATCATCCGGTTGGCCCTCGTTCACCTGCTGTTTTCCCCCGGACGTCGAATCGGGCCGGTCAGGCGACCGGTGCGCTCGCGAGGACCACCGCGAGGCCGAACGCGACCCCCATGATCGTCAGTTCCACGGCCGCCCAGCCGAAGACCGCCGTCGGCCGGTGCCTGGCGATGTGCGGCAGCAGCCGCCACCGGATGTTGGCCCCGAGCAGCGCCAACGCCCCCGCGCACACGGCCTTGCCGATCAGCAGCAGCCCGTAGGACGTGGTGAACAGCGACCCCGGCAGCGAGACGACGGGGTTGAGGCCGAGTTCCAGCAGGCCGTTGAACAGGCCGGTCGCGGTCACCAGCACGAGGCTGATCGTGGCGAGCTTGGAGAACTTCGGCAGGGCGTCGGCCAGCAGGCCCCTGCGGTGGGCGACCAGCGCGATCAGCGCGCCGAGACCACCGGTCCACGCCGCGGCGCCGAGGACGTGCAGCTCCATCGAGATCATCGAGTAGTCGTGGAACTCCCAGTTCGACGCGTGCCCGGTCACGGGCAGGGGCAGCAGGCCGAACATGGCGATCAGGATCCGCAGCTCGGCGGGCACCGTCTCGCCCTTGCGGGCGGCGAGCGAGCCCACCCACAGGTAGGCCGTCGCGCACACCGCGCTGAACAGCAGGCCCTGGCCCGCGGCGACGCGCTGCACGTAGTCGACGACGCTGCCCATCGTGAGCGGCTGACCAGGGCGGACCTGGTAGGCCCTGATCACGATGGACAGCAGCGCGGTGAGCACCCAGACCGCGGCGGCGACCACCGCGGCGGGCCGGGCGATCCGCAGCACCGGTTCGGTGACCGTCGGCCTGGTGAAGCCGAGCAGCTTGGGCAGCAGGCTCAGGCCGACGACGACGGTCGCGGACAGGTCGAGCAGCACCCGCACCAGCGGGTGGAGGAACTGGACCACCGGTCCCGCCTCGGCGATCCCGACCACGGTCGTCGTGGTCGAGAGCGCGAGGCCGAGCAGCACGCCGGCCACTCCGCCCGCGACGAGGCCGCCGAGGACGTGGTACCTGGTGGGAGCGGCGGTCCAGTTCGTCATCACTGCTGCTGGTCCTCCTTGACGCCGCCGCGCAGCGCCAGGAACACGCCGCCGCCGAGCAGCACCACGGCGCCCACGATCCACACCCAGATGGGCACGCCACCACCGGACTCGGTGCTGGTGCTCGCCGCGGGCGTGGACGCCGGGTCGGTCGCCGCCACCTCGTCGGCCGGAGCGGGCGTTCCCGTCCCGGCCTTGGTGAGGGTGAACTTCAGCGAGTCGGCCACGGGGTGGCCGTCCGCCGAGAGGATCCGGTAGCTGACGGTGTACTCGCCCGCCGGGCCGAGCGGCCTCAGCGGGAGCGAGACGACGTTGTCCTTGACGGTCGGTTCCCCGACGCCCTCCCAGTGACCGCCGTCGGGGCTGGTCACCGAGATCGCGTTGAGGCCGGGGCCCCCGTTGACCGGCTGGTCGAACGTCAGCGAGACCGTCGCGGGTCCGGCCTCGACGGACGAGCCCGCCAGCGGGTCGCTGCTGATCAGCACGTTGTGCGCGAGTGCCGGGCCCGCGAGGCCGAGCATCGTCGCGCAGGCGACCGCGCAGGCCAGGACGAAGGAGAACCCGCGCCTCATGCCGCGGGCTTCCCCGTGCTGCGACGGGAGCGCAGGACGGCGCCCGCGCCGAAGCCGAGGCCGAGCGCGCCGACCACGAGTCCCGCGCCGCCCAGGTAGCGGGCGGTGGTGTCGGTGCCCGCGCTCGTGCCCGCGGCGCTGTCGGAGTGCTCGTCGGAGCCCGCCGCGGTGGCGGAGGCGTTGTGGGCGTCCGCGCCACCGGCCTTGGCGACCAGGTTCAGCACGGGCGCGGGCTTCGCGGGCTCGTCGGCGCCCTCGGCGGCCGGGGGAGCGTCCCAGGCGACGACCTCACCGCTGCTGTAGGTCTGCGTCGTCGGCAGGAGCAGGCGGTCGGTGTCCTCGGGCAGCGGGCCGACGGACAGGTCGAACTCGTTGAACTGGCCGGGCTCGATCTGGACGCCGGGGTCGGCGGTCCAGGTCACGGTGCTGGGGGCCTCGGTGATCTCCTTGCCGTGACTGGTGATCGGCTTGGCCAGCTTGGCCTTGACGACCTCGACCTTCCAGCCGGGCACCGGCTTGCTGCTGACCGAGGCCAGCGGGTACTCGGGGGGCAGGGTGAGCTGGAGCTTCACCGTGCCCGCGTCGGGGCGCTCGTTGGGGACCCGGAGGGTCACCTTGGTGTAGCCGCCCTTGGTCGCGGGGCCGGGGGTGGAGGCCGTGACGTGGGCGGACGCGAGCCCCGCCGTGGAGAGGGCGAGCACGCCCGCCGCGGAGAGGACGGCCGCGCCGCGGGCCACCGTGCGCACGCCAAATCGATTTGTCGACATCTTGAGGTAGCTCCTGGGGTAGACCGGAGTGTCTAGGGGACTCGGGTGACCAGGACTACGGGTGGCCCGCGACGACCGTTCACGATCCGCAGGAGGAGTTCGATGAGCTGGGCGCCCGCGGCGGGGCGGACGGCGGTGGAGCGGGGCGCGAGGCGGACCGGGCCGGGGGTGAGCGTCCTCGGCAGCAGGCGGGACACCGCGTCGACCAGGGAGACCAGCGCGGAATCGGCCCTGGCCAGCAGCAGGCCGGTGGCCAGCGCGGCGACCACGTGCGCGGTCGTCATCTGCCCGGTGTCGAACCCGAGGCCCGCGGACGGCGCCCTGTGGTGGTGGGCGAGGCCGAGCATCTCGTGCTGAGCGAGCTGGGCGACCCCGAGAGCGGCGACGATCGTCAGCGGGCTCCGGCGGCGGTCGGCCAGCGCGGTCGCCGCACCGGCGATGAGCAGCACCAACGGCAGCACGGGGGTGAACTCCGACAGGCTCCCGCCCGCGGCACCGTGAGCAGCCACGCTGAGTGACGCGGACGTCACGGCCAGCAGCAGACCGCGCGCTGCGCGGGTGGGTGCGGGCCGGGGGGTCACGTCATGAGAGTAGGAGAACAACCCGCACGGACGTAAGCCGCCGTGTTTGGGTGTTCAGGTGAACGGGTACCGGCTAACCGGAAGCAGTGTCGCAACGTTGACAGGCAACAGCTCAGGAGGCCAGGTGTGACAACGCCGCTCGAACGACCCCTACCCGGCGAGCCGTCGGCTGAACTGGCCGAACGTCCGGCTCGCACCGACAAGGTGGTGTTCGGCGTCGCCGCGGGCATCACCCTCTGCTTCGTCGTCTGGGGCGTCTTCGGTACGGATTCCCTCGCCTCGGCTTCCAAAACCTCCCTTTCCTGGATCATCGGGAACCTCGGTTGGGCGTTCGTGCTGACCGCCTCCGGGTTCGTGGTGTTCGCGCTGTGGCTGGCGTTCAGCCGCTACGGCCGGATCCCGCTCGGCAAGGACGACGAGAAGCCGGAGTTCAGGACCATCTCGTGGGTCGCGATGATGTTCAGCGCGGGCATGGGCATCGGCCTGATGTTCTACGGCGTGAACGAGCCGCTGACGCACTTCGTGAAGCCGCCGCCGGGCACCGTCGAGGGCGGTTCCGACCAGGCGGTGCAGACCGCGATGGCGACCACGATGTTCCACTGGACGCTGCACCCGTGGGCGATCTACGCGGTCGTCGGCCTCGCCATCGCCTACGGCAGCTTCCGCCGCGGTCGCAGCCAGCTGATCAGCGCCGCGTTCGCGCCGCTGCTCGGTGCGAAGCGCGCGAACGGCGCGGCGGGCAGGGCGATCGACGTGCTGGCGATCTTCGCCACGCTGTTCGGCTCGGCCGCCTCGCTCGGGCTCGGCGCGTTGCAGATCGGCAGTGGTCTCGAGGTCGCGGGGTGGGCCGGTGAGGTCGGCAACGCCGTCCTGGTCGGTGTCATCGCGGTGCTGACCGCCGCGTTCGTCGCGTCGGCCGTGTCCGGTGTGTCGAAGGGCATCCAGTGGCTGTCCAACATCAACATGGTGCTGGCCGTGGTGCTCGCCGCGTTCATCTTCGTGGTCGGCCCGACGGTGTTCATCCTCAACCTGGTGCCCACGGCGCTCGGCGACTACGTCCGCGAGATGGCCGACATGGCGGGCCGCACGGCCGCGTCCGGCGGTGACGCGATGCAGACCTGGCTGTCCGGCTGGACGATCTTCTACTGGGCCTGGTGGATCTCGTGGACGCCGTTCGTCGGCATGTTCATCGCCCGGATCAGCCGCGGTCGCACCATCCGCCAGTTCGTGGCGGGCGTGATCCTGGTGCCCAGCGGCGTCAGCGTGGTGTGGTTCGCGATCCTCGGCGGCACGGCGATCTTCACCCAGCGCTCCGGGGTCGACATCGCCGGTCAGGCGACGCCCGAGGGCCAGCTGTTCTCGCTGCTGGACAACTTCCCGCTGGCCGCCGTCTCCGGCGTCGTCGTGATGCTGCTCGTGGCCATCTTCTTCGTGTCCGGCGCGGACGCCGCGTCGATCGTGATGGGCACGCTCTCCCAGAGGGGCTCGATGAGGCCCGACAAGCGCGTCGTCGTGTTCTGGGGTGTGCTGACCGGTGCCGTGGCGGCGGTGATGCTGCTGGTCGGCGGGTCGAACGCGCTGACGGGGCTGCAGAACCTCACGATCATCGCCGCGCTGCCGTTCCTGGTGATCATGATCGGCCTGTGCGTCTCGCTGGCCAAGGACCTGCGCAGCGACCCGCTGATCAGGCGCGAGGAACGGGTGGCCGAGGTGATGGAGCGGGCCACCGCCGAACTCGGACCCGAGGAGGCCGCGCTCCGGGCCGTCGAACAGGTCACCGCGAAGCGCTGACCCGGTGCCGTCGACCTGAGCGAGGTGGCGCCCCGGACCGGGGGCGCCACCTCGCTCAGGAAACGCCCAGCCTGCGCAGCAGTTCGGTCTCCAGGGCGTCCAGGTCGGCGCTCACCGCGCGGTGGGCCGCCTTGCGCCTGGCCGTCGGCATCCGCTCGGACGCGCGCACGGCCGCGGCCAGCTTGACCAGGCGCGACTCGGTGGTGGTCACGTAGTCGGGGTCCTTCGCGCGCAGCTCGTCCAACGCCTGCGCGAAGCCCGCGATGCGCGCGTGCAGCCGCGCGCCCTTGCCGGTGTACTTGGTCAGTTCCTCGATGCCGACGCCCAGCCTGCGGGCGCGGTAGTGGTCGTACCGGTCGCTGACCGCGCTCGCCGCCTTCGCGGCGAACGGCGCGAGCACCGGGATCAGGACCGGACCGACGACCTTGGCCACACCCAGCAGGTTCTTCGCCTTGGCTGGCGTGAGCCGGGGACCGAGTGCTTTGCGTGCCATGGTTGGCGCCACCTCCTACCCGAACAGTAGAGCCGACCTGCGCCCGGAGCACAAAAGATCCACTGGACTCCGCAGGTTGCGCGCACGCCCGGTGCGGGCGCGGCATACCCTTCACCAGTGACTTCCCAGGTGCAGCTAGACGCCGGCGTGGTCACTCGTTGTCGGCGGCGGGTGCACCTAGAGAACGACCCTGCGATGCGCGACGTCGTCAGGGCGCCCGCGGACCCGGCGGGTGAGCAGCGCAAGGCCGACGCGACCGAACACCGCCGCCAGGTCGCGTCGGCGCTGGCCAAGGTGTTCGGGTCCGAGCTGATGGAGATCCCGCACGGGCCGGAGATCAGCACCGCCGACCGCGAGCGCGTGACCCTCGCCGCGATGCGGATGGGCACCCCGTACATCTGGGGCGCGGCCCTCCCGCGCGACCTCACCGGCGGCCGTCGCGGCGGCATCGACCTGCTGGTCAAGGACACCACCGGCTACGTGCCGGTGCTCGTGGTCCGGCACAAGACCAGCGACCCCGGTCAGGGCGCCCGCACGTCGCCGCTGTCGCACCCCCTGCCCAACGGCGCCCGCGTCGACCCGTCGCGCAAGGTCCGGCCGCAGCCGCGCGACCAGCTCCGGCTGGCGCACGCGCAGCGCCAGCTCCAGGCCTCCGGGTTCGCCAAGCACGGTCGGGCGGTGGCGGGCGTGATCGGCATGGACGCGGACGTCGTCGTGTGGCACGACCTGGAGGCGGCGACGTGGCCCGGTGGGCGCACGGCGCTGTCGGAGTACGACGCCAGGTTCTCCGACCGGCTCGCCGTGGCGGGTGCGGCCGACCGGGGTGACGAGCCGCTCGCGAAGCCGTCGCGGATCGTGGAGTGCAAGTCGTGCCCGTGGTGGCCGATCTGCGACGACGAGCTGAAGTCGACCCGCGACGTCAGCCTGGTCGCCCGCGGCGAGGACGCCGTGGCGCTGCGCAAGGTCGGCGTGACGACCGTGGACCAGCTCGCCGAGCTGTCGATCGGGGGCAAGCCCCTGCTCCAGCTCGTCGGGATGCCGTTCGACGACGCGGTGATCCTGGCTCGGGCTTGGCTGCGGGACCTGACGGTCGTGCGGCGGTCGAAGAGCTTCACGGTGCCGAGGGCGGACGTCGAGGTGGACGTCGACATGGAGAGCTTCGGCGACCTCGGGGCCTACATGTGGGGCTGCTGGCTGTCCGGGGAGAACGTGGACGAGGAGCCGGGGTACCGGGCCTTCGCGACGTGGGACCCGGTGCCCAGCGATGACGAGGCGCGGTCGTTCGCGGAGTTCTGGACCTGGTTGACGGCGGTTCGGTTGCGGGCTCGGGCGCGGGGGTTGAGCTTCCGGGCCTACTGCTACAACGAGCTGGCGGAGAACCGGTGGTTGTTGGGGTCCGCTGAGCGGTTCAAGGGGATGCCGGGGATCCCGCCCGTGTCGGCGGTTCGGGAGTTCATCAAGTCCGACGCCTGGGTGGACCTGTTCGGGATCGTGCGGGAGGAGTTCCTGTGCGCGCACGGGAAGGGGTTGAAGACGATCGCTCCCGTGGCCGGGTTCAGGTGGCGTGATCCCGAGGCCGGTGGGGAGAACTCCATGCGCTGGTACCGGGACGCCGTGGGGATGGACGGTCTTCCGCCCGATGACGTGCAGCGGCGGCGGTTGGTCGAGTACAACGAGGATGATGTCCGGGCTACCCATGCCCTGCGGCACTGGATGTCGTCCGAGGAGATCAACGAGTTGCCGTTTGCCGGGGACCTGTGAGGGTCGCCGGGCTCGTGGGTGGTGCGGCCGATGTGGCTCGGGACCCCTCTCGTGAGCCTTGATCGGGCCGAAGGGGCAGTCCCGAAGGCCTGCCCGATCATCAATTTCAAGGCTCACGACCCCGAGTCACATCGGCCACGTTCCGTGACCGGTCGGGTTTCGTGGTGTGGTGGGTCTTGTTCTTAGCGGGGGGCCATGCGCAGGGCGCCGTCCATGCGGATCACTTCGCCGTTGAGGTAGTCGTGTTCGATGATCGTCAGCGCTAGTTGGGCGTACTCCGCTGGCAGGGCCAGGCGCTTGGGGAACGGGACGCCTGCTGCCAGGCCTGCGCGGAAATCGTCCGACACCGTTGCGAGCATGGGGGTGTCCACGATGCCGGGGGCGATGGTCATCACGCGGATTCCCACGGTCGACAGGTCTCGCGCCGCTGGGAGGGTCATGCCCACCACCGCTGCTTTCGAGGAGGCGTAGGCGACCTGGCCGATCTGGCCGTCGTAGGCGGCGATGGACGCGGTGTTGATGACGATGCCGCGTTGGCCGTCTTCCAGGGGTTCGGTCTTGCCGATGGCCGCTGCCGCCAGGCGCAGGACGTTGAACGTTCCCACCAGGTTGATCTCGATGACCTTGCGGTACAGGTCGAGGTCGTGGGGGCCCGCTTTGCCCACCGTCCTGCTCGACGGGCCGATGCCCGCGCAGTTGACGACGATGCGCAGTGGTGCTCCGGCGGATGCCGCGGTGTCCACCGCCGCCTGCACCTCGCTCGGGGAGGTCACGTCGGCGGGCAGGTACGTCACGCCCTCGACGGCTTCGGCCTTCTCGATGCCCGACGGCAGGTCCAGCGCGAAGACGTGCGCGCCCTTCGCCGCCAGAGCGCGTGCGGTTGCCCCACCGAGGCCCGACGCACCACCCGTCACGATCGCCGCGGTACCCGTGATCTGCATGCGGCCCAGGTTAACGCTCGTTCAGCGCAGGCTCCTGCTCCGGTGGTCGGAGAAGTGGAGCAGTGCGACCAACGGCACAGCGGCCAGTGCTGCCAGTCCGACGAACAGGCCCAGGATGACCAGCAATTCCATGTGGTGAACAGTGCCCCTCTTCGTGGTTCCCCCGCGTCGTCCGGCAGAGGGTTGTCTGCGTGCACTCAGGGGATACCCGATGTCACGCTCCGCTACACCTCGGTGATCGACTTTCTGTTCGTTAGCCGGGGTAACCAAAATCCTCCCCACCGCGTAAGTTGGCCACGTGTTCACCACCCGGCCGGAACTCGTCGGCACCCACGGCATGGTCGCGTCCACCCACTGGCTCGCCTCCTCGGCGGGAATGGCCGTGCTGGAGGCCGGGGGCAACGCCTTCGACGCCGCCGTCGCGGCGGGCTTCGTGCTCCAGGTCGTCGAACCGCACCTCAACGGACCCGGCGGTGAGGTCCCGATCGTCTTCTCGTCGGTGAACGAGTCCGCGCCCCGCGTGCTGTGCGGCCAGGGCGTCGCACCGGCGGGCGCGACGATCGACCACTACACCGGCCTCGGCCTCGAACTGGTGCCCGGCAGCGGGCTGCTCGCGGCCACCGTGCCCGGTGCGTGGGACGGCTGGCTCACGCTGCTGCGCGACTACGGCACGAAGTCGCTGCGCGAGGTCCTCGGCTACGCGATCGGCTACGCGCGCGACGGCTTCCCGCTGCTGGAGCGGGTGTCGTTCACGATCTCCCGCGTCTCCGACCTGTTCCGCGACCACTGGCCCACGTCGGCCGCGCAGTGGATGCCCGGCGGGCACGTGCCCGAGGCCGGTACCCGGTTCCGCAACCCGAAGCTCGCCGAGACGTGGGAGTGGCTGCTGGCGGCGGGTGAGGCCGCGGGCGGCGACCGCGACGCCCAGATCGAAGCCGCCCGCCGCGCCTGGTCGCAGGGCTTCGTCGCCGCGCAGGTCGACGACTTCTGCCGGTCCGAGTTCCGCGACGACTCCGGCCGCGACCACGCCGGCGTGCTCACCGGCGCCGACATGGCCGGGTGGGAGGCCACCTACGAGGACGCCGTCACGGCCGACTTCGGCGACTGGACGGTCGCCAAGTGCGGTGCCTGGTCGCAGGGACCCGTTCTGCTGCAACAGCTCCGGCTCCTGGAGGGCTTCTCCGACCGGCTGTCCTACGTGGACGGCAAGCCGACCGCCGAGACGATCCACCTCGCCGTCGAGTGCGCGAAGCTGGCGTTCGCCGACCGCGAGGCCTGGTACGGCGACTCCGGTGACGTGCCGCTCGACGTGCTGCTGTCGCGCGAGTACGCGGACGTGCGCCGCAAGCTCGTGGACGAGAACGCCTCGCTGGACCTGCGTCCCGGCTCGCCGCGCGACCTCACGCCGCGGCTGGCCGAGCACATCCGACGCGGACCGAGCACCCCGACCGACCTCGGCGGCGCCATCGGCGAACCGACCGTCGAACGCGCGGGCACCACCAAGGGCGACACCGTGCACGTCGACGTCGTCGACCGCTGGGGCAACCTGGTCTCCGCCACCCCGTCCGGCGGCTGGCTCCAGTCGTCGCCGGTCATCCCGTCGCTGGGCTTCTGCCTCGGCAGCCGCGCGCAGATGTTCTGGCTGGACGAGGGCCTGCCCAACTCCCTGACCCCCGGCAGGCGCCCCCGCACCACGCTGACCCCGTCGCTCGCGCTGCGCGACGGCCTGCCCGCGCTGGCGTTCGGCACTCCCGGCGGCGACCAGCAGGACCAGTGGCAGCTCGGGTTCTGGCTCGCGCACACCACCGGCGGCCTGAACCTCCAGGCGTCGATCGACGCGCCGCTGTGGCACAGCAACGCGTTCCCCAGCTCCTTCTTCCCGCGCACGTGGACGCCGGGCGAACTGGTCGTGGAGTCCCGGATCGGGGCGGCGGCGATGGCCGAGCTGAGCGACCGCGGCCACACCGTCGTCGACGCGGGCGACTGGACGCTGGGCCGGATGTCCGCCGTGGCGCGGGATTCCCGCGACGGCCTGCTCCGCGCCGCCGCCAACCCCCGCGGGGCCCAGGGTTACGCGGTCGGCCGCTAGCCCCCGGCCGCGCACGCTCGCGCTAGGAGCGGAACGGCCCTGACCCGAGGGGGGAGGGGAGCAGGGCCGTTCCGGTACCGGAATCCCCTCCGGCACGGCACCGCTGCGGCGCGCCCGAGGTTCATGGCGGGGAAATTGCCGCATCCGGGCCGTCCGGAGCAAGGCGCGTAATCACCCTGGGCGACTTCATTCACCCGCGAGAGGGGCGCGCCCAGTCCAATTTCGTCGTGCACACCCGAACGTCCGCCCGCCACACCACGACCACGTAGGTACCGCTCTCCGCCCGCACCCGAGTCAGGTACTCGGCCGCGCAGCCCCGCGTGTAGTGCGCCTTCCACGCCTCGCCCCGCACGACGTACCAGCCGTGGTCGGAGACGTTCTCCACGTGCTCGCACACCAGCGCCCCGCCCGGCCGCCGCCTCTGGTACTCGATCCGGTGGTGGTAGTCGTCCATGCGGTGGACGGTCCACGCGGGCGTCACGCGGTGGGATTCCCGCCGCGTGCATTCCAGGTCGTAACGTCTCGTGGTCGGGCGATCACGGGGAGGTGCCTGGTGGGCAAGAACGCCGAACCCACGTTCCGGCAGCGGAAGCTCGGCGAAGCGCTCCGCGTGCTGCGGGAGCGCGCTGGACTGACCCAGCAGGAAGCCGCCGCCCGACTCCGCTACGACCACCGCAAGCTCAGCCGCATCGAGAACGGCCAACGGCCCGAGTACCACGGCCTGCGGGCGATGTTGGACGAGTACGGGTTGCCGGTGCCGGAGTGGAAGCGCTACCTGGACATGTACGAGCGCGCCATCGAGAAGGGCTGGTGGCACCCGTACGGAGTGGATGACCACGGGTACACCAGTCTGGAACACGACGCGTGCGTGGTGCGGGACTTCCAGTTGGCCCACGTGCCCGGCCTGCTCCAGACGGAGGCGTACGTGCGCGCGGCTTTCGCGGGTGCTCGGGTCCAGCGGTCCAGGCAGTGGGTCGACAACCAGGTGCTCGTGCGGATGCGCCGACAGGAGCGCCTGCTGGCCGCCGACCCGTTGCGGCTCCAGGTGGTGATCGCCGAGAGCGCCCTCGCGCAGGCCGATCGGGCGCAGTTGCGGCACATCGTCGAGCGCGGTCGGCTCGACGCCGTCGACGTGCGGGTGCTGCCCCGCTCGGTCGGTTTCCACGACGGTCAGAGCGGCCCGTTCACGCTGCTCGACTTCCCCGACAGGCGGGATTCGCAGGTCCTCTACGTGGAGCACGCCACCGGGGCGATCCACATCGAGGACCCCGAGAAGGTCAGGGCCGGTAAACTCGTCTTCAACCACCTCTCGAAGCGCGCGTTGTCCCCGGACGAGTCCGTGACGTGGATCGAGGGGTTGGCCGCTGAGCGATAGGGGATCGTGGTGTCCACTGTGTGGCGCAAGAGCAGCCGTAGCAACGCCGGCGGCAACGCGAACTGTGTCGAGGTCGCCCTGGCCGGTGTCGCCGCGGTCGTCCGGGACTCCAAGAACCCGACCGGCCCGGCGGTCTCGCTGCCGGACTGGTCCGGTTTTCTGGTCGCCGTCAGGAGCGGCGCGTACGACCGCTGACGTACGCCGCGGTGCCGCTCCAGCACCGACGTCCCAGGGCACCTCCTCCCGTACGGTCGAGCCGTGTTCCTCCTGCCCTACGCCTGGTTCGCGGCCACGTTCGGGCTGCTGTTCCTGCGCAAGCGGTACCCGGTGGCGACGATCGCGCTCACCGGGACGTCGACGTGGCTGTACTACACGACCGGCCACTGGGGGCCGCTCGTCGCGGCTCCCGCGCTGGCCGTCTTCAGCCTGGGCCGGGTGTCGGCGGTCGAGCGGCGGCGGCGGCAGGCCGAGCAGGAGCGGTTGAGGATCGCGCGCGAGGTGCACGACGTGGTGGCGCACAGCCTGGCGATGATCAACGTGCAGGCGGGGGTGGCGGCGCACGTGGCCGATCGCAAACCCGACGAGGCGGTGAAGGCGCTGCTGGCGATCAAGGAAGCGAGTCGGGCGGCCCTGGTTGACCTGCGGGCAACTCTCGGGGTGCTGCGCAGCGGCGAGGGCACGGCTCCGGCTCCGAGCCTGGCTCGGCTCGACGAGCTGCTGGCCCCGGTGGGCAAACCCGTCGAGGTGCTGGGTGAACCGGGCGATCTACCGGTGCCGGTGGACGTGGCGGCGTACCGGATCGTGCAGGAGTCGGTGACCAACGCGCTGCGCTACGCGCCGGACGCCACGAAGATCACCATTCGCTTCGAGCGGACCGGTGGTCAACTGGAGATCACGGTGCGGGACGACGGTCGGGCGACCATGCCGGGCATCGGTGCGGGGACGGGGCTGGCGGGGATGCGGGAACGGGCGGAAGCGCTCGGCGGGAGCGTCGACGCGGGCGGGGTGCCGGGCGGTGGGTTCGAGGTGCGGGCCGTGCTGCCGGTCGAAGGGGGAGGCGGATGATCCGGGTCGTGCTGGCCGACGACCAGGCGCTGGTCAGGGCCGGGTTCCGGTTGCTGCTGGACACCGAGGACGGCTTCGAGGTCGTCGGGGAGGCCGGTGACGGTGCCCAGGCCGTGGCGCGGGCGCGGGAGTGCGGGCCGGACATCGTGGTCATGGACGTCCGGATGCCCGGAACGGACGGTCTGGAGGCGACGCGGCTCATCTCGGGGGACCCGGAGCTGCGGGACACGAAGGTGCTGGTCCTGACGACGTTCGACGTGGACGAGTACGTGTTCGAGGCGCTGCGGGGCGGGGCGAGCGGGTTCCTGCTGAAGGACGTCGAACCGGTGGAGCTGCTGCACGCCCTGCGCGTGATCGCCGCGGGTGACGCCCTGCTTGCACCGAGCGTGACCAGGAAACTCATCGCTGAGTATGCGTCGCGACCGGAGAATCGTCGCGTTCACCCATCTGCGCTGCGAGAACTCACTGATCGTGAGCGAGAGGTCCTGGCGCTCGTGGCGGGTGGACTGTCGAACGACGAGATCGCGGAACACCTGGTCATCAGCCCTGCGACGGCCCGGACGCACGTGAGCCGCATCATGACGAAGACTGCCGCGAGGGACCGGGCGCAACTCGTCGTTCTCGCTTATGAATCGGGACTCGTAACCGCTAAAAGATTATGAGCAATTCATGAGCCCGTTACCGGCTGTATTGGTCGTATTGGTCACGGAGTAATTTATTGACGCAGTGCGACCAATTGACGGCTAGGCGATGGCGCCGGGCGGGAGGTTCAACTTGAAGGGCAGCGTCGTCACGACGGCGAGGTCCGACGCGGTGCTCTTCATCAACGACGGCGCGTTGCGGGCCCCCGGCTCGGGCAGGTGCAGCAGGCGGTCGACGGCCTCGACGAGCTGACCCTCGTAGATCCAGACGGCCTGCGCGGGGCGCGTGCTGTCTCGAACCGCAGGTAGACGGCCTGCGCGAGCTTCTGTCTCAGACCAGAAGAGGATCGAGTCGATGAAGCCTCTGCGCTGCTTGAAGGCCATGATCCGGTCGAGTTCGCCTTCTCCGTCCCTCAGGTGCAGGAACTGGAAGCCACTTTCGCGCAACTCGATGACCTTGCTCAGTGCGAGATCCATGACGCACCTACCTCTGTGAGGTCCGGGTCGGGCGTAGACCGATCCCAATATCAACTGGAATGGATCGTACGGCAAACGAGGGAATCCAACATAGACCTGTGGGTCTTGTCTATGTCTCAATCGGGGATGGCGGTAGAAGCTTGTCCTGCTCTTGTCCGGTTCTCTTGGGTCCCGCTCTGAGCACCCGGAACGTTCGTGCCAGGAATGCGACACTTGCCAAAGTGACCAGGGTCACATGCAACCACATGGCGGCCTCCGTCGACTCGTCAGGGTCCTGATCGCTCGACCCACCGGTATAGACGTGCGGCTCTCGTGCGAGGTTGCAGATCCACGCGACCCGCCGCGGCGGCGCTGGATACCCTGACCAGGTGACCGCCAACCGGCTTGATTCGCCGACCCCGCCCGGAGGGGTTCCCGGCCTGCCGCCGTTGGCCGAGTCCTGGCTCCCCCGCGAGCACCCGCTGCACCGGCCCAGGCACGGAGCCCGCCAGACGACGGCGCGCGTCGCCGCGCTCGTGTTCTTCTGCGTCCCGATGTTGCTGCTGGTCGTGGGCGTGCGCGCGCCGGAGTTCGAGAACAGGAAGCTCGCCGACTTCCCGTCCGTCACCGACGGGTTCGGCCTCCTCACGGGCCTGGACCAGTGGGCGACCGACCACCTGCCGCTGCGCGACAAGGCCGTGCTGGCCGAGGACGCGATCAGCCGCGGCGTGTTCGGCGAACCGCCGCCGCTCGGGCAGAAGCCCGCCGTCGTCGGCCCGGTGCAGGCGCCCGTCCAGACGCCGAGCGCGTCCGACGAGGACCGCGACAAGCTGCGCGCCAGCGGGTTCCCCAAGGTCATCGAGGGTTCGGACGAGTGGCTCTACCTCGGGTACGACGTGCTCGGGGCGTGCCTGCCGGAGCGGTCGGTCGACGACGTGATCGGCGGGATGAAGAAGCTCCGCGAGGCCGTCGAGTCGTCGGGGCGCGAGTTCATCCTGATCGTCGCGCCGGACAAGACCACGATGGTCCCCGAGCACCTGCCCGCCGACTACGTCGGCAAGGCCTGCTCCACCGAGGCCCGCGAGAACTTCTGGAAGCGGGCGCTGGCCGACGCGGGCGTGCTAGACGTCCGGCCTGCCCTGCGCGCCGCCGGGGAACGCCGCGGCGCCCCGGTCTACTCCACCATCGACACGCACTGGACCCACGAGGGCGGCCTCGCGATGACCCGCCTGATCGCCGAGGCGGTCCAGGCCGGTTCGACCGCGACCTGGAAGGCCACGCCCGCGACCGTGGTGCGGCGCGAAGGCGACCTGCCGACGCTGCTGGGCAAGACCGTCGAGTTCCCGGTGCAGACCTACGACCTGGCACCGGACGGTCAGACGGTGCAGAGCAAGGCGGTCGACAAGGCGTTCCGCGACCCGCTCCGGCTGCCCGGCGCGACCGGGAAGGGCGTCGTGCGGACCAAGGTCAGCATGATCGCCGACTCGTTCACGCTGCCCGCCATCCCGTACCTCAGCGGCGGGTTCGCCGACCTGACCGTCGTGCACAGCGACACGGCGGGCACCGACGTGCTGAAGGTCGCGAACACGCTCGCGGACAGCGACGTGGTCGTGTTCGAGGCGGTGGAGCGCAGCCTCACCGCGGGCATCAACCCGATGGTCGCCGACCCGATCATCAACGTGGTGAAGGCCGAACTGGCCAAGCGGCCCCGCTAGGACTGGCGCTTCTGCCTGGCCTTCTTCGCCACCGCGCCCGCCAGCCGCACCGGTGCGCTCACCTTCCACGACGTGGAGCCGCGCAGCTCCGACAGCGCGTTGTGCGCGTTGGTCGACACCTGCTCGGTGTGCGCCAACTGGCCCCGCACCGCGGCGAGCTCGGCCTCCAGCGCGTCGACGCGCCGTTGCAGCACCTCCTCGCGCTCCAACCGGCGGTCCAGCGACCGCACCGACCCCGGCGGCAGCAGCAGCGGCTTCTCGTCCAGCGCCACGTGCACCATCGACCGCATCACCAGCCACTCGTCGGTGGCCACCGCGTGCGAGGACGACTTCTCCGACCACTTGTTGTAGATGGAGGTCATCTCGTCGGTGTCGTGCACGCCGCAGAACGACGCCGCGCGCACCAGGAACTCCCAGTCCTCGCAGACCGTCAGCGACTCGTCGAACCGGAACCCCAGCTCCACCAGCACGCGCGGGAACGCGAAGCAGTGGAACGGCGTCTCGTTCTGCCGGATGTGCCGGACCATGTCGAACCGCGTGGCGTACGTCGGCGTCAGCGGACCGGTGGCGGTGTGCGTGGCGAGCTGGCCGTTCGGCGCCCACTCGCGGTGCTGCTCGGCGGCCCACCAGCGCACCAGCGTGCCCGGTGACGTCCGCGCGCCCGCCTTGATGTTCTCCACCCAGTTCGCGGTCACCAGGTCGTCGTCGTCCAGGAACACGACGTACTCGCCGCGCGCCGCCGCCAGACCCGCGTTCGCGGGCCTGCCGCGCGTGCCGCCGTCGCACGGCAGCACCGTCACGCGGTGGGCGAGGTTGCCCTCGAACTGGTCGACCGCGGTCCGCACGTCGGTCTCCATCGTGGAGTCGTGCACGACCATGACGACCTCGAAGTCGAGGTCGGTCTGCGCGCCGAGGCAGCACAGGACGTCCACCAGCGTGTCCGGGCGCCTGCCCTGGGTCCGCATCACGACGCTGAGGAACGGCCGCTCCTCCTCGACGGCGACGGCGACCCGCGCGGCACCGCGGTGGTAGCGGCGGACGAACTGGTTGACCTTGCCGTGCTCGTCGGCGCCGGACCGCACCTGGTCCACGAGCGCGCCCAGCGTCGCCTTCGGCTCGAACAGCGGGTGGCCTGCGCGGCTCTGGTCGGAGCGCAGCAGCACGAAGTCCTCGCGCGCGGCCTCGTACCAGCCGGTCGACACCATCAGCTCGGTCAGCGAGCGCTCGGTGAAGAACCGCACGTGCGTGCGGTCCAGCAGGCCCGAGTCCGTCATGTCCCAGTGGCCGGACAGCAGCTGCCGCGCCAGGTCCACGTGGCCGACGTTCGGGACGCTGACCACCAGCTCCACGTCCGCCTGCTCGGCGGCGAGGCCCGCCAGCACCTCCAGCACCGCCCTCGGGTCCGGCACGTGCTCCAGCACGTCCAGGCACAGCACCGCGGCGACCTTGCGGCCGTTGACCGCCTTGTCCAGCGCTTCCCGCAGGTCAGGACGGGTCAGGTCGAGCACGTGGGCCTCGATGCCGCGCTCGGTCAGCGCGGCCACCGACCCCTCGTCCAGGTCCAGGCCGACGTAGGTCGCGCCCAGGTCGCCCAGGGGACCCGCCACCGCGCCCGCGCCGCACCCGACGTCCAGCACCACCCGGCCCTCGGGCGCGCTCGTGGACAGCAGCCGCACGGCGGAGCCGTACGGGCCGGAGTCGTTGAAGTCGAATTCGTAGTTGCCCACGCGTGCATCCCTCAGAATCGGCGGCGGCCGTACTCACCGTTGACGAAGTCGGCCACCGAGGCGGCGTCGGGCAGCACCGGCGGCAGGTCGCCGCCGGAGTGCCTGCGCTCGTACTCCTCCAGCGCGCGGCGCTGCTCGTGGCTGCCGTGGACCTCCATGACCTCGACGGTCTCGGTGACGATGTCGGGTCGGGCGAACCTGGTCGCCAGCATCAGCCTGCCGAGGATGCCCTCGTACGGCTCGATCGCCGTCGTGCGCACCCCGGCCGTGGCGTCGAGCCGCTTGTCGTGGAACAGCACCGCCCTGGGCTGGTGCACCACCCGCGAGCCGCGCAGCCGCAGCCGCCAGCTCAGGTCGACGTCGTTGACGTAGGAGGGGAACCAGCGCGCGTCGAACCCGCCGACGGCGTGGAAGTCGGCGGTGCGCACCACGAGGCACGCGCCGCTGGCCCAGCTCTGGTCGCCCAGCCTCGGGTCGAAGTGCTTCGGGTGCTCGCACGGGATCTGGCGGCCGTCGGCGGCGACCACGTCGGGGTCGCGCAGCGCCTCCACCAGGTGCCGCAGCAGCGTCGGGGCGACGTAGCTGTCCGGGTTGAGGAACAGCACCGCGTCCTCGGTGGCGCCCTCGGCCAGCGCGTTCGAACCCGCGCTGTGGCCGAGGTTCGCGTTGAACCACGTGTAGTCCAGCGTGACCCGCGGGTCCGCGCCCGCGCGCAGCTCCCGCAGGTCGCCCTCGCTGATCACCGGCACGTCCGAGCAGTCGCCGATGGCCAGGGCCACCTTGTTCAGCCCGACCTCGGCGGCGTCCAGCGCGAGCTGCGCCGTCCGGTTGAGGGCCCGGACGCACCGCCACACCTCGGCGAGCGGGTTCTCGTAGAGCACGACCGCGACCCGCACGGACGAGGGAGAACTCATTTCGTCGGGGCCGTGTGCTTGAGCTGCTCGGTGAACACCGCGTCGAAGCGCTTCCGGGCGCTGGCCTCGTCCACGCTGAACACCTCGACGCGGATGACCTCGCCGCCCGCGACGTAGTGCGCGCGGAAGACCGTGATGGACTTCTCCGCACTGGTCTGGACCGACTTCGAGGGCACGATGTCGCCCTGCTTGGCCGCCGGGTCCTCGGTGAACCCGAACCGCTTCTGGTCGGTGTCCATCGCCTCCTGGAGCGCGGCGGGGCTGCCGGCCTTGAACGCCCACAGGCTCGTGGTGATCTCGTTCTCCACCACGATCACCGAGCGCGCCTCGGTCGCGCCGACCTGTTTCAGCACCACGAGGTCGGGCGTCGGCAGCGGCTTGGCCGTCGTCAACTCCTCCGGCGTGTACGTCTTCGGGCCCGCCGAGCGGCCCTCGGGCACGACCAGCGTGCCGAAGGGGCTGGGCTTCGGCTTCGTGGTGGTCGTCGGCGCGGCCGAGGACGAGGACGTCGGGTCGGCGACCGACTGACCGCCACCCGGCTTGATCGCGAAGAAGTAGACGCCCGCGGCGATGGCGAGCACGAGGACGACGACGCCGACGATGGCGAACACCTTGCCCTTGCCGCCGCCGCTCTCGTCGAACACCTCGGGGCCCTGGGTGTTGAACCCGCTCCACTGCTGCTGCTCGGGGTCACCACCCGCCCACGGAGGGGAGTACGCGCTCTGGTCGCCGCCCCACGGCGTGCCCTGCTGGGCCTGCCAGGGCGCGCCCTGCTGCTGCTGGCCGCGCACGACCTGCGTGCGGTCGGCGTTCGACACGACCTGCGTCCGCTCGGCCGCGTCGCCCGCGGGCGGCTGGCCACCGCTGTTGGGCACGACCTGGGTGCGGTCGGCCTCGCCCGGCGTGCCCACGGGCTTGATGAACTGCGTCGACTCCGAGGAGCCCGACGGCTGCTGCTGGGACGGCTGGGGCTGCTGGGGGCTCCACTTGAACGGAGCGGGGAACGGGTTGGAGTCCGGTCCGGTCTGCTGCGGGGGCGCGGCGCTCTGGCCGCTCTGCGCACTGGCGAGCAAGTCGTCGCGTTGACGCCGGTAGACGTCTGCCGAAACCTTCCCCGCGGCGAACGCCGCATCGAGCTGTCGGAGTTGTTCCTGCCAGGTCACCGCGATCCTCCCTCGTGGTCAATCTCTGCACGTGCGCACGGAAAAACCCCCGGCCCTCGCGGTTCGCCTATCCTACGGTCCGCCGACTGCGGGTCGGCGGGAGGAGGCCCCGGTGGGCATCTGGGGGAATCGTCGTTCCGAGGGCAGCGCGCCGAACGACCGCAAGAGGGCCACAGACGGTTTCGGGACCCTTCGTCTGATCGCGGCGTTCTGCATCATCATCGACCACGCGGCTCCGTTGACCAAGTCCGGCGGCTCGGTGCTGCCGGTCTGGTTCGGGTTCGACCTGGGCACGGTGATGGTGTCGGCGTTCATGGCCATGAGCGGCTACCAGGTGGTCCAGAGCTGGGAACGCGATCCCCACCCGTGGCGGTTCTCCGTCAAGCGCGCACTCCGCATCCTGCCCGGTCTCGTGGTCGTGCTCGCGCTGTGCGCCCTGGTGCTGGGCCCGCTGCTGACGACGCTCCCCACCGGCGCCTACTTCCGGCACCCGGCGACGTGGAGCTACCTCTACGACAACCTGCTGATCTTCCCACAGCGGTACGCCCTGCCGGGGGTGTTCACCGAGAACCCCTACCCCAACGCGGTCAACGGGTCCCTGTGGAGCCTGGCCATCGAGGTGCTCGGCTACCTGCTGATCGCCGTGTTCGGCCTCGTGGGCGCGCTCCGGCGCCGGTGGGTCGTGCTGGTGGTCGCCCTCGCGCTGGCCGTGCTGTTCCAGCGGATGCTCACCGCGCAGTGGGAGACGCCCCCGGTGTTCCTGCTGGTGCCCACGTCGCCGCTGGTGCAGTACCTCGCCGTGTACTGCGTCGGGATCCTCGCCCACCTCTACCGCGAGAAGTTCCGGTACGCGTGGGGCGGTGTCCTGGTGTGCGTCGCCGTGGAGGTGGTCATGTACGCGTCGCCGATGACCGAGCTGACGCGGCTGGTGACCGTGCCCTACATCGCGCTGGCCATCGGCACGCTGCTGCCGAGCACGCTGTGGCTGCCGTCCTCGCTGACCGCCGCCAGCTACGGCGTGTACCTCTACGGCTTCCCGACCGAGCAGCTCGTCGTGTGGGCGGGCGCGCGGTCGGAACTGGTGGTCGCGCTGGTGTCGGTGCCCATCGCGTTCGCCCTCGGGCTGCTGTCGTGGAACCTCGTCGAGAAGCCGGCGATGAAGCTGCGCCGGGTCCTGTTGCGCCGCAAGCCGGAACCGCCGTCGCACTCCGCGCCCACCGTCGAGTTCGAGCGGGTCAGGACCTGATCACCTGCTCGGCAGCGCGGCCTGGACCGTGGCCAGCAGGGTGGTGAGGTCCTGCGCCAGCCGCGCCATGTCCGGCTTCGGCCCCTGCGCGACGCCGACGCGGACCACCTTGTCCCCCGAGGTGTAGACGAGGCGCAGCACCGCCTTGTCCGGGGCGGACAGGACGAAGCGGCCCTCGCTGACGTCGACGAAGCCCGCGGTGCGCAGCTGCTCCGTCAACCCCGCGGCGACCTGCCCCGCCTCCTGCGCCGAGCCCGCGGGCACGACGATCAGCGCGTAGGACGTGTTGTTCTCGTACGACGTCGCGAAGTGGAACCTGTTGACGCCGTTGTCGTTGAGCAGACCCGCTTCCTGCGGCGAGAGCAGCCGCAGGTTCATCGCGCGGACGACGTCCATCTCCGGTTCCGTCTGGCCCGCGCCGGGCAGCGCCGGGATCTGCGCCGCGCTGCTCGCCGCCGCCGCGCCCGACGAGCCGGTGTCGCGGGTGAACCACCACGTGCTCGCGGCGAGCGCGGCCACCAGGAGCACGGCGACGACGGCGATCCACCGGCGCTTGCGCTTCGGCTTGCGCACGGCTGCGGCGTCGGGCGGTGCGGCGACGGGCTCGTCGACGGGTGTGTGGTCGGCGAAGTCCACCGCCGGTGAACCGGGAGCGGGCGCGGCCGCCCGAACGAGAAGGCTGTCGCGCTCCTTGACGTACTCGGCGCGGGTGATCTCACCACCCGCCAGCCTCACGTCGAGCGCGCGCAGGTTCTCCTGCCAGTCCATCGCCAGCACCTCACGTATCGATCGACAGCCCCGATCGGGACTGCACCATCCTGCCCGAGTCCCGTCGTCAAGATCCTCGCGGTGGTGCCGATGCCGGTCAGCCGACCCGGATGGAACCGACCACCCCGCGCATGAACTCGGCGAACTTGCCGCCCACGTCCTGGTCCGGCACCGTGGTGGGACCCGCCGTCGCGACGCGGACGGTCATCTTGCCCGACGTGTAGATGCCGCGGTACAGGAACTGGTTGGAGGTGGCGAGCTTCGTCATCGTCACCGACTTCGGCACGTCGTTCAGCTCCACAGTGGACGTACCGGCGACGGCCCGGTTCTCCACCAGCGCGGCCGACAGGTCCTTGGCCGACTGCTCGTCCTCGGCGACGTACACCGCGATGGCGTAGGACAGCGTGCCGTCACCGCTCGACTTCTCGAAGACCTTGTCCACGCCTGCGGCTTCGAGCGCCGCCAGGTCGCCCTCGGGGATGATCTTGGCGTCCTTGGCGGTCTCCAGCGTGTACTCGCCGTTCTTCGGGTACGGGTTGCCCGGCGGGTCCGGCACCGCCGCCAGGCCCGACGGAGGGGCCGTGGTGGTCGGGGCGGGCGGCGGGCTCGACGTGGGCGGCGCGCTCGTCAACGCCTCCGTCGTCGTCGCGGGCGGCGGGGCCGCCGACTGCGTGCCCATGCCGCCGCTGAGCCCGAACCAGAAGACGCCACCGCCGATCACGACGAACGCCAGCACCCCGATCAGCACGTAGATGCCGACCCTCGGGCTCTTGCCCGCGTTCGAGTCGAACACCTCGGCGCCGTGCACGCCCGACGTGCTCGGCGTGACGCCGAAACCCTTGTCCTCCCACGGCGGGACCGGCCTCTTGGGAGGCTGGCCGAACTGCTGCTGCGGTGGGAACTGCGGCAGCGGCTGCGACGTGGACGGGGTGGCCGGGAACCCCACCGGTCGCACCTGCTGCGTCTTCTCCGGGTCGGCGAAGTCGCTCTTCCTGATCACGCTCGTCGCCTCGGGGTCGGCGGGCTGGCTGGCCCGCCACCGCATGGGCGTGGGGCCACCCCCGGACGCGGCGGCGAGCAGCTCGTCGCGACGCGACCGGTGCTGGTCCGCGGTGATCCGCCCGGCCGCCAGCGCCTCGTCCAGAGCGCTCAGCTCTTCCTGCCAGCCCATCTGAAATCCCTCTCGGCGATCTGTCCGCGACTTCTCGGACGTCCGTGTCGTGGCCGTTGGGAACAAGTCGACACCAGTGGCCAAGCCAGCCGAGCCTATCTTGACCGACCACGGGCGCACCGATCAGCCGGTCGGGCAAATCCGCAGGTGAGATGGGTCGCTACCGGATGACTTCGGTACCACGCCGACCGCCCGCGTTCCGCACATCGGTGCCACGGCCCGGTTCGGGCGCGGCAAGACCGCGCTCATCGACGCGGAACGCGCCCCGCCCGTGCGTTCACAGCCGCTCCAGCGCGGCGCGATGGGTGGTCGCCGAGGGAACGGTCACCACAGGCCCACCCGCGGCACCGCGGTCGAGCGGCACAAGTTGAGTAGCGGTACTCAAGACAGCGGCCGGTGCCGACCGCAGAATTCCTGGCATGGCTGCCACGACCAAGAAGCACACCCCGACCTCGACGGCGTTCTACGCGCAGGCCGTCATCTCGTTCGCCGTCTCGCTCGGCGCGGTGGGCCTCGGAGTGGCCTACCTGCCCGTCGACGGGTGGGTGAGAGCGTTCCTGGCCCTCGGGCTGCTGTTCACGGTCACGTCGGCGTTCACGCTCGCCAAGTGCATCCGGGACCGCCAGGAGGAGCAGTACCTCGCCAGCCGGGTCGACCAGGCCCGCTTGGAGAAGCTGCTGGCCGAGCACGACCCGTTCAAGGTCGAGGCGCTCTAGCCCCTCTTGGTCATCAGCGACGGGCCGAGGATCTTGCGGGCGAGGCGGCGGGCCGCGCTGCGCGGCACGTACGGCTTGGGGGCCGCGGGCTTGGCCTCGGGGGCCGGTGCCGGGGGAGTCGCCGCCGGGGGAGTTGCCGCCGGGGGAGCGGCGGCCGGTGGAGCGGCGGCCGGTGGAGCCGGTGCCGGAGGAGCTGCCGCGACCTGGGGCGCCGGTGGCGGAGGAGCTGCCGCGACCTGGGGCGCCGGTGGCGGGACCTGCCGCGCGGGCGGTGGTACGAACGGCGGCGGGGGGCCGACCGGTTGGAACTTGACCGTCGCGTCGCTCTGGAACTTGATCGTCGGTTCGTTGCCGGGTGTGAACTGCTGGTGCTCCTGGCTCAACGTCACAACTCGGATTCTGCCGGCTCCACCGCGTTGACTTCCAGGGGGAGAGATCAGCACGACAGCAGACCGCAGGGCCTCCGGGTGGTGGTCGTGGTCGTCGGCCGGACCGTCGTCGTGGTGGTCGTCGGCGGCTGGACCTGCGTCGTTGTCGTCACGGCCGTTGTGGTCACGGCGGCCGTGGTCGTCGTCGTGGTGGTCGTCGACGTTGTCGTCACACCGGCGGACGTAGTGGTCGAAACAGGGGTGGAGACGACCGGGGCAGGGGTGCTGGACGCCGTTTTGAGCTCCGTGCGGGTGGCCGAAGCGGTCACGACGAGGACGTTCGGGGTGCCGCCGAGTGGTCGAACCGGCTCCGCCGAGGGGCTCGTGGCGACGAGGGCGGCGAAGGCGGCACCCACCAGCGCGCCCACCGCGACCCTCCCCGGAAGCCCCCACAGCACCCGGACTGCCTATCTTGATCACCTGGTCGGGTCAAATCGTGATGTGCCAACGGGGACGGCTCGA
>NZ_DBNGPQ010000148.1:0-76892 GCF_057122925.1 Umezawaea sp.
CTCTCTGGTGACTCGTCCTGTCGTGTGGCCGGGCCTCGCCACGTCCTGGTTCTCCGGAAGCGGCGTTCGACGGCGTTGCGTGGTGGGGAGAGCGCGGGATCGACCGAGACCGGCCGCCTTCGTGCGACCCTCACGGCGGCGCCGGAGGATCGGCACGCTCCCGACCGGCAGACGTGCCCGTGTCCTCCGGACCCTGCGTGGCCCGCGGCTGATCACCCGCAGCGGACCAGGGTCCGAACCTCACCCAGCCACTAGTGCGTCCCGGCGCGGACCAGGCCGCACTCGTAGGCGTGCACGACGGCCTGCACGCGGTCGCGCAGGCCGAGCTTGGCCAGCACCCGGCTCACGTGCGTCTTGACGGTGCCCTCCGCCAGGAACAGGTGGACCGCGATCTCGCTGTTGGACAGGCCGCGGGCGATGAGGCCGAGCACCTCGCGCTCGCGCTCGGTCAGCACGTCCAGGGCCGCGGCGGCGGGCGGGGAGGCCGTGCCGACGTGGCGTTCGAGGAGCCTGCGGGTCACGCTCGGCGCCACGCAGGCGTCGCCGCGGGCGACCACGCGGACGGCCGACAGCAGGTCGGCGGCGAGGGTGTCCTTGAGCAGGAACCCGCTCGCGCCCGCCTGGACGGCGGCGTAGACGTGCTCGTCGAGGTCGAACGTCGTGAGCATCAGCACCCGCGTGCCGGTGTCGCCCGAGCAGATGCGGCGGGTCGCGTCGACACCGTCGACCTCGGGCATCCGCACGTCCATGAGCACGACGTCCGGCCGCAGCGCCGACGCCAGCTCGGCGGCCTCGGCGCCGTCCGCGGCCTCGCCGACGACCCGCACGTCCCCGGCGTTCTCCAGGATCATCCGGAACCCGGTGCGCACCAGGGCCTGGTCGTCGGCGATCAGCACCCGGATCACGACCCGCTCCCCCGGATCGGCAGGGCGGCGCGCACCGCGAACCCGCCGCCGGGGCCGGGTTCGGCGACGAGGTGACCGCCGAGCAGCCGCACGCGCTCGCGCATCCCGCTCAGCCCGTGGCCGCCGCGGGCGCCCTCGCCCGCGCCGCGCCCGTCGTCGCTCACCCTGATCCCGATCTCCGCCCCCGTGTAGGACAGCACGACCTCCGCCTTCGCGCCCCTGCCCGCGTGCTTCATGGTGTTGGTCAACGCCTCCTGCACGATCCGGTACGCCGACAGGTCCACCGTGGACGGCAGCGGCACGGTCGTCCCCTCGACGCGGAGCGCCACCGGCGTGCCCGCCGTCCGCACCTGCTCGACCAGCGCGCCGAGCTGCGCCAGCCCCGGCCTCGGGTGCCGGGTGTCGTCGACCGCGCCCACCGCCGCCAGCGCCCGGCGCATGTCGGCCAGCGACTCTCGGCCCGTGCGGACGATGGCGTCGAGCGCGGAGCGGGTGTCGGCGGGGCGGTTGTCCAGCGCGGCGGCCCCGCCCTGCGCCTGGATCACCATCACCGACAGCCCGTGCGCCACCACGTCGTGCAGCTCGCGGCTGATCCGCCCCCGCTCGGCCGCCACCGCGAACGCCGCCTGGAGGTCGCGGTCCCGTTCGAGTTCCCGCGCCCGCGCCCGGAGTTCGTCGAGGTGCGCCCGCCTGCTGCGGGAGGCCGACCCGACGGCCCACGCCGCGACCAGAGCGGAGACGAACACGGTCAGCTCGTCGCGCGCGGTGTCCCAGGAGCCCTCCCCGGCGGACGGAGGCGGCTCCGGCAGGAGGACGGGCGGGACGGGACGGGGCTCGGCGGGCCCCGGTGCGGGCCCCGGTGCGGGCCGGGCGGACAGCGCGGCGGACCCGAACCACCCGGTGGCCACCAGCACCAGGCAGCCCAGCACCACGAGCGACACGGCGCGCCGGTGCCGCAGCGCGACCGTGCCCAGGAGGACGAGCACGCTCAGGTCGACCGGGGTGATCGGCGCACGCACCAGCAGGTGCGTCGTGACGGCCACCGCCGCGACCGCCGTCATGGCCACCGGCCACCGGCCGCGCACCGCGACCGCCGCCGCCGCCAACCCCGTCGCCGTCCACCACACCACCGGGTCGACGGGACCGTCCGCGACCTCGACGCCGTTCACCAGCAGGCTCGCCGCCAGCAGCACCACCGCGAGCGCCGCGTCCCGCACCGCGGACGACCGCGCCCACTCCCCCAGCCGCTGCGTCATGACCCGCGAGCGTAGGACCCGCTCGGGTCGGCCCGCGTCCGTCGCGAGAGGTATATCGGCCGCCCCGACCACCCCGCGCGGCAGACGCCACCGTGCGAACGCGGACGGACGCGGACCGGCCCACGTCGGTGCCAGCCTTGACCGCATGAGACGACAAGTGTTGACACGCAAGGGTTTCGCGGCGGTGGTGGCCGCCGCCGCGCTGACGTCGCTGGCCGTCGTCCCGGCCCACGCGTCCGGGACGACGCCGCAGGTCGCCTGGCGGACCTGTCCGGCGTACTCCGACGACGTGCTGCGCGGCCTCGGCGTCCCCGACGAGAGGCTGCCGGAGGTCCGGGCCCAGCTGGCCAGGCTGGAGTGCGGCACGGTCGGTGTCCCGCTCGACCACGGCTCGCCCCGCGGCAGGCGGATCGACGTGGCGATCACGCGGCTCAGGGCCACCGACCAGGAGCACAGGCTGGGCAGCCTCGCGCTCAACCCCGGCGGGCCGGGCGGCAGCGGGTACCTGATGGGCGTCCAGGTCGGCCTGGAGAACGACGAGACCAGGCGGCTCGGCGAGCGGTACGACCTGATCGGCTTCGACCCGCGCGGTGTCGGCAACAGCACCAAGGTGGACTGCGCGCCGCCCGGCCCCGGTGGGCAGGAGCCCGCGCCGGGGCCGATCACCAGGGAGGCGGCGAAGGCCGTGTTCGACCTCCAGGCGGCGGCCAACAAGGCCTGCGGTGACAGCGATCCCGCGTTCCTCGGGCAGCTCACCACGGAGAACGTGGCCCGCGACCTCGACGTGGTTCGAGCCGCCCTGCGCGAGCCGAGGCTGAACCTCCTCGGTGTGTCCTGGGGGACGTGGCTGGGCGCGGTCTACCGCAGCGCGTTCCCCGCCGCGGCGGGCCGGGTGTTCCTGGACAGCGTGGCACCGCCGCGCTTCCGGCTGGACACCTTCGAGGACGACCGCGCGATGGCCGCCGAACGCAGCTCCGCCCGGCAGTTCGCCTGGCTGGCCCAGCACGACGACGCCTACGGCCTGGGCTCCACACCCGAGCGGGTGCGCGCCACCGTCCTGGCCCTGATCGCGGACTTCGACGCCCACCCCCGGCGCTACACCGACGTCCCGATGCCGGTCGACGGCTCGATCATCGCCGTGAGCGCCGTGCAGCCCTCGGAGGTCTGGCCGCTGGTGGGCACCGTGCTCAAGGAGCTGCGCGAGTCGACCGGCCCGACCGCGCCGCCGACGTTCAAGGACGTCGTCGTGGGCCCGCCCAGCCAGCCGCCGCCACCGGGCGCGCCCGAGCTGAACAACCGCACGATGGGCCGTGCGACCCTCTGCAACGAGGACCCGAGCAGGCTCGACTTCGAGCGCGCCTGGGCGGCGTTCCAGGAGCGCCTGGCCGACAACCCGGTGACCGGACGCTCCCTCGACTTCTCGGCCGGGTGCGCCGGGTGGCCGCTGCCCGTGCGCGAGCACCGGCTGCGCCACGGCTCCGGTTCGCTGGTGCTGGCCGGGCACCGCCACGAGGTCGTGTCGGTCTTCGAGTGGACCGCGTGGATGCGGGCGGAGGTCGGCGGCAGGACCTACACCGTCGAGGACGACGTCCACGGCTCGGTGCTGCGCGTCCCCGAGTGCGCCGCCGACCTGGTCCGCTACTTCACCACCGGTCGGATCGACGACGGCTGCCCCGGCGCTCCGGGACCCGACGGCCCGACCACCGCGAAGACCTTCGACCCGACCGGAACGGCGCTGGCGGGCTGACCCGACGCGGAGGTCCCGGCCCGCCGCGTGCGAGCGGCGGGCCGGGACCGTCAGCGGAGCTCGCCCGTCGCGGTCGACGACGTCCCGGTCACGTACTCGGCGGCCACCGCCGTACCCGGTGCCGACGGCCCCTGACGGCCGCGACGGGCGTCGACGGGGCCGCCACGACCGTGCGCACGAGAACCTCCCGACGAACGCGCGGGGCATCCGGTCACATGAACGTGAACCAGTCCGTGTACTCCGGCTGGGCGCCGGAGCTGCGGTTCCAGGTGCCCGCGCGGCCGAACAGGGCGCTGTCCTCGTAGTAGTTCTTGTTGCACGACGCCCACACGCCGAGGCCGTGGCTGTTGATGCAGATGCCCTTGCGGTAGAGCGAGGCGTTGCGCACGTTCTCCCACTCCACGACGGCCGACGCGCCGTCGGACTTGTTGTCCAGCACCCACCACCGGTCGCCGCTCACCTCCAGGCAGACCGTGACCGCGAACAGGTCGTCGTCGCACCTCAACCGCTCGCCCGTGGGCGGTGTGCCCACGACGGCGTAGTCGGTCTCGTACTCGGCGGCCATCGCCGTACCCGGTGCCAACAGCCCCAGGACGGCCGCGACGGCCATCGACAGGGCCAACACGATCTTGCGCATGAGAACCTTCCCGTTGTGCAGAACCGCTCCTCAGCGAGGGCGGGACCGGTCCGCCGCGGGTGTGCGGCGGACCGGACGATCGGTGGTGGAGGACCCGCCTACATGAACCAGACCCAGTTGGCGTAGTCCGGGGAAGCGCCGGTGCTGCGGTTCCAGACGCCCGCGCGACCCCGCACGGTGCTGTCCTCGTAGTAGTTCTTGTTGCACGACGCCCACACGCCGAGGCCGTGGCTGTTGACGCAGCGGCCCTCGCGGTAGAGGGAGCCGCCGCGGTAGTTCTCCCAGTCCACGACGGCCGACTTGCCGTCGGAGTCGTTGTCGAGCACCCACCAGCGGTCGCCGCTCAGCTCAAGGCAGACCTGGACCCCCACCCGGAGGTCGTCGCACGCCAGCAGCTCGCCCAGCGGCAGGCTGCCCGCCACCGCGTAGTCGGTCTCGTACTCGGCGGCCATCGCCGTACCCGGTGCCAGAAGCCCCAGGACGGCCGCGACGGCCATCGACAGGGCCAACACGATCTTGCGCATGAGAACCTTCCCGTTGTGCTGACTTCGCCCCTCCGCGAGGGACGGGTCTGGGTGGCTCGCCCGGTGTCGGCGAGCGGGTGGGGCGGCGGTCACATGTACTTGAACCAGCCGTAGTAGTCCGGCCAGGAGCCGACGCTGCGGTTCCAGACGCCCTGGCGGCCGTTCAGGGTGCTGTCCTCGTAGTAGTTCTTGTTGCACGAGGCCCACGTGCCCGAGCCGTGGCTGTTGACGCAGCGGCCGTTGCGGTAGAGGGAACCGCCGCGGAAGTTCTCCCAGTCCACGATGGCCGACTTGCCGTCGGAGTCCGAGTCGAGCACCCACCAGCGGTCGCCGCTGGGCTCGAAGCAGACGTAGACCGCGGGCCTGGGGACGTCGCACTGCAACACCTCGTCCGACGGCGGTGTGCCGAGGACCCCGTCGTCGATCTCGTACTCGATGGCCAAAGCCGTGCCGGGCAACGCGATACCTGTGACGGCCGCGAACGCCAGGGACAGGGCCAGCACGATCTTGCGCATGGCTGCCTTCCGGTTGTGCTTGCCGGGGTTTCAGTCGACGTCGGTGAGCGGGACGGCGAAGATCGCGCGCTTGTCGACGAACGTGCCGCCGTCGGCGGACCACGCGTGCTCGGTGACGGTCCACAGCTTCCCGGCGGTGGTGCCGGGTCCGTGCTCGTGGTAGAGGTCCTCGCCGCCGACGGCCCAGCTGTTGGTGGTGGTCGCCCCGCCGGTCGTGCCGGAGTACATCCAGCTGTGCTGCCGGTTGGAGCTGCGGCCGAGGTGGTAGCGCCCGTTCCAGGTCTGCACGCCCTGCACGTTGCTGCGCGGCGAGGTCACCGCGTCCTGGGCGACGGCCTTGCCGTTGGTCAGCACCGGCAGCCGGGTGGTCGCGTCGACCCGGTAGCGGACCACGCGGCCACCGTCCACCGCGGCGTCCGTGCTGCGCTGGTCGCGGTACTCGCCGACGACGAGCGTGTCCGGCGTGGTGCTGCGGTCCAGCGACAGCGACGAGAAGCAGAGCTGCGTCGCGCTGGGCGTGCACGGGGTCTGGACGGCCTGCTTGTACGCGCCCACCTGGGGCAGCACGTACTTGTAGCCGTGGGCGTAGTAGGCGCTGCCGCTCCTGCCGATCACGTCCTGCGCGTCGGAGACCTCCAGGACGCGGTTGACGTCGAACACCCGCAGCCCGCCCGACGTGTCGGCGACGTACAGGTGGTGGCCGAGCCAGGCCAGTCCGCCCGCGTGGATCGGCACCGCCGTGTAGTTCGGCGTCGTCGTCCTCGTCGGCTCGACGAGCAGCACGTGCCGGTACCTGCGGTTCGCCACGTCGAGGAACGACACCCGCACGCCCTTGTCCGGCCCCGTCAGGTCGTAGTGCCAGCTGACGAGCATGACGCGGTTCTCGCCCCACAGGCCGTCGTCGTCGGCGTCGGACGAGCCGGTGATGCCCTGCGGCTGCCAGTAGGTGACCTCGCTGTCGCCGTCGTCCCAGCAGAACCGGTCGCTGCTGTGCAGGATCTGCCCCGAGGTCAGCGGGTGGTCCGTGCGGGCGTAGTGCTCCGGGAGCGCCTGCTGCTGCGTGCCCGAACAGGTCTCCAGCGGGCGGTTCGCGTCGCCGAGCACCGCCGCGACCGACCTGGTGGTGCCGAGCGCGGTCTCCAGGTTCTCCGCGTAGGCCTCCAGGCTCCAGTCCGGTGTCAGCGAGAAGGCCTCCACCGGCCTGCTGCGGATGAGGTCGTCCACCTCCTCGGCCCGCACCGGCAACGCCGCGGCCACCGCGTACGTGCAGACCAGTAGAACTAGCGTGCTCCAACGTTTGCCCATGATCACTCCCGCTCGTCCTTCGCCCCACAAGGTCTAGGGCGAACGGGATTGATCAGCAGCCCGCGCGGGAGCTGGTCAATCAAAAGAGTTCAAAGCGACGAGGAGTCCTGTGGGCAGACGAGAGCGTTCCATCGACCCCGACAGCGGTCCCGTGCAGCGGTTCGCGTGGGAGCTGCGGCGGTTGCGGGCGGAGGCGGGCTCGCCGAGCTACCGGTCGCTGGCCCAGCGCGCGCACTACTCCGCCACGGCGTTGAGCGAGGCCGCGGGTGGTGAGCACCTGCCGTCGCTTGCCGTGGCGCTCGCCTACGTCCGGGCGTGCGACGGCGACGCGGCCGAGTGGGAGGAGCGCTGGCGGCAGGCCGCCACGGGCGAGGGGGACGACTTCCCTCCCTACCTAGGGTTGACACCGTTCGGGCAGCGCGACGCCGAGCGGTTCTTCGGCCGGGAGGAGCTGGTCGCCGAACTGGTCGACCGGGTCCGGGGGAAGCGCGTGGTCGGGGTGTTCGGGCCGTCCGGGTCGGGCAAGTCCTCGGTGATCCACGCGGGTCTGCTGCCCGCGGTGGACGACTGGGAGGTGCTGACCACCACGCCGACGACGTGGCGGGGCGGCACGGCGGACCTCGTCGTGGTCGACCAGTTCGAGGAGCTGTTCACGCACGTCGACAGCGCCGCCGAGCGGGAGGCGTTCGTGGCCTCGCTGCTCGACGGCGACCACCGGCTCGTGCTGGCCGTGCGCGCGGACTTCCTCGGCCACTGCGCCGCGCTGCCCGCGCTCGTGGAGGCGCTGCGGGACGGGCAGGTTCTGGTCGGGCCGATGACCGACGACGACCTGCGCGCGGCCGTCGAGCAGCCCGCCGTGCGGGCGGGGCTGAAGGTGCAGCCGGACATGCTCGCCGCGGCGCTGGCCGACGTGCGCGGTAGACCGGGCGGGCTGCCGCTGCTCTCGCACGCGCTGCTGGAGACGTGGAGGCGGCGTGAGCGCGGCACGCTCACGCTCGACGGCTACCGGGCCAGCGGCGGGGTCGCGGGGGCCGTGGCCGCCACCGCCGAGAGCACCTACGCCGAGCTGTCCCCCCGTGGTCAGGTGGTCGCCCGCTCGGTGCTGCTGCGGCTGGTGCAGACCTACGACGACGCCAACGACCTGCGCCGCCGCGCGCCGCTGGACGAGGTGCTGGCCGCGGGCAAGCCGACCGACACCGCGCACGTGGTGAACGTGCTGGCGAACGCGCGCCTGGTCGTGGTCGCGGACGGCGTCGTGGAACTGGCGCACGAGGCCGTGGTGCGCGCGTGGCCCCGGCTGCGCGAGTGGATCGACGAGGACCGGGAGTCGTTGCGGCTGCACCGCGACTTCACCACGGCCGCGGCGGCCTGGCGGGCGACGGGACGCGATCCGGGGCTGCTGTACCGGGGTGCCCGGCTCGCCGCGATGCGGGAGCTGGCGGGCCGGATGGAGTGGGCGGTGTCGTCCAACGAGCTGGAGCGGGAGTTCCTGCGGGCCGCCGTCGACGGGGAGAACGCCGAGCGGGAGGCGGGGCACCGCAGCGCCCGCAGGCTGCGCGGGCTGGTGAAGGCGCTGGCCGCGCTGGCCGTGGTGTGCCTGGTGGTGGCGTCGGTGGCCGTGGTGCAGTGGCGCAGCGCCGTGCGCCAGCGGCTGGTCGCCGAGTCGCGCCAGATCGCCGTGCAGGCGCAGGACCTCAGCGCGTCGTGGCCGGACGCCGCCGCGCTGCTGGCGGTGTCCGCGTACCGCACCTCCCCCACCGCGGAGGCGCGCGGCGCGCTGCTGAGCACCGCCGCGTACAAACCCCCGCGAACGGTGCTGAAGGACCACCGGGGGCCGGTGCGCGCGGTCGCGTTCAGCCAGGACGGCACGGTGTTCGCCACCGCGGGCGAGGACCACACCGTGCTGCTGCGCGCCACCGCGTCGGTCGACTCCCCGTTCCTGCTGGCCGAGCACGACGGCGCGGTGCGGGCGCTCGCGTTCCAACCGGGTGGCGCGGTGCTCGCGTCCGCGGGTGACGACCGCCGCGTGGTGCTGTGGGACACCCGCACGCACCTGCCGCTCCGGACCGTCACGATGGACGCGGGGGTGCGGGCCCTGGTGTTCACCGCGGACGGCAGGACCGCCGTGACGGCGCTGGCAGGCGGCGCGGTGGAGGTGTGGCGCACCGAGGACTGGACGCGGACGGGCCAGGTGGTCCACGAGCTCGGCGAGGTCAACGGCCTCGCGGTCAGCGACGACGGCGAGGTGTTCGCGGTCGCGGGCGAGAAGGGTGTCCTGGTGGTGGAGCACGGCGTGCCGCGGACGTTCGACGACCACGACGCCGCGGTGCGCACCGTCGCGCTGAGCCACGACGGCCGCACCCTCGCCTCCGGTGGCGACGACCACCAGGTGGTGCTGCGGGTGCTGGCCACGGGCGCGAAGTCCGGTCTGCGCAGGCACGTCGGGGGCGTGCGGTCGGTGCAGTTCGACGCCGCGGGCACGAAGCTCGTGTCGACCAGCGACGACGGCAGCATCCGCTGGTGGAGGGTCCCGGACGGCGGGTGGCTCACCGGGCTGATCACCCGCACGCACCCGTTCTACGCGGCGGCGCTGAGCCCCGACGGCTCGCACCTCGTCGCGGGCGGCGACGAGAACGTGAGCCTGTGGCGGCTGCCGCTGCCGCCCCTGACCGGGCACACCAGCCCGCCGGACGGCATCGCGATCTCCGCCGACGGCGCGCTCCTGGCGACCGGCGGGCGGGACCGCATGATCCTGCTGTGGGACGGCGGGGGCAGGCAGGTCGGCCGGATCGACGTGCCCGCGCACGTGACCGCGCTGGCGTTCCGCGCCGACGGCCTGCTCGTGGCCGCGGACGCGGAGGGCACGCTGAGCACGTGGCGGGGCGAGCAGCCGGTGCGCACCTGGCACAGCGACCAGGGCGCGATCACGAGCCTGGCGCTGAGCCCGTCGGGCAGGCAGGTGGCCACCGGCGGCAAGGACGCCTCCGTGGTGGTGTGGGACCTCGACTCGCCGGAGCCGGGCCGGACGCTGCCGACGGGCCACTCCGGTCCGGTCAACAGCGTGGCGTTCGTCGGCTCCGCGCTGGCCACCGGCGGCGCGGACGGCCGAGTGCTGCGCTGGGACCCGGAGTCCGGGGACGTCGCGGTCGTGCGCGACGGCGGCCCGGCGGTGAAGTCGGTCGCGGCCGTCCCCCGCTCGTCCACCCTGGTGGTGGGCGACACGAGCGGCGAGGTCGCGCTGTGGGACGACGCCGGGCCGCACACGCTGGTCACCGGCCGCGGCGAGGTCACGTCGGTCGCGGTCAGCCCGGACGGCACGACCGTGGCGTCCGCGGCCAACGACAGCCTGATCACGGTGTGGCGGGTCGCCGACCGGGCGCACGTGGCGACGCTGACCGGCCACACGGGACCGGTCGACGCCGTCGTGTTCGACCCGTCCAACGACCTCACCTCCTCCGGCCCCGACCCGCGGGTGATCCGGTGGGAACTCGACCCGGAGGAGGTGATGGCCAGGCTGTGCGCGGCCGAACCGTGCCGCTAACCCACGCGCAGCTCCACGAGCACGAGCGGCACCTCGTCCAGCAGCTCGCGGGCCAGCATCCCGGTCAGCCCGGTCCTCGGCACCAGCCGCTGGCCCGCCATCGCGTGCGCGTGGCCCGCCCAGCAGGTCGCCTGGACCGGGTCGACCGCGCACGCGAGCAGGCCGCCCACTAGTCCGGCCAGGACGTCGCCGCTGCCCGACGTGGCCAGCCCGACGTGCCCGGTCCCGTCGCGCCACACCCGTCCGCCCGGTTCGGCGACCACGCCCATCAGGCTCACCACGGCCCGGTGCCGCTCCGCGATCTCCACGGCCGCGTCCACGTGGTCCTCGACGGGGGTGTCCGGGCGGCCGAGCAGGTAGGCGGCCTCCACGGTGTTGGGCGTCAGCACCAGCCTGCCGTGCACGGGCGCGGCGAGGTCGGGGTGGTTGCCGACGGCGCCGAGCGCGAACGCGTCGAGCACCACGGGGACGTGGGAGGGGACCAGCGGCAGCAGCCGGTCGAGCAGCGCGCCGGTCTCGTCGGCGTCGGTCAGGCCCGGCCCGACCACCACGGCGTCCGCGTCCGGGACGAGGTCGGCGAGGACGTCCGCGGCGTCGCGGGACACGGCCCCGTTCCCCGTCTCGGGCAGGCCGACGGTCAGCGCCTCCGGCACGGCGAGGCCGAGCCCGGACGCGTGCCGCTCGGCGACCGCGAGCTGGAGGGTGACGGCGCCGGTGCGCAGCGCGGCGATGCCGCTGAGCAGCACCGCGCCCGGAGCCCGCCGGGCACCGCCCACCACGAGCACGGTGCCGCTCCCGTCGCTGGGCAGCGTCCACTCGCGCAGCAGCGCGGAGGTGATCGGGGTGGGTTCAGACCGATTCGGTTTCGGCATCTTCGCTCTCCGTCGGTTGGACGCCCCGGTCCCGCAGGTGCTCGGTGGCGTGTTCGTGCTCCAGCCGGAACCCGCTGCCCTCGCGCACCCACGAGGTCACCGACCCGTTGGCGACCACGGTGTTGCGCGCCAGGGCCAGCAGGTCCTTCTCCGGCACGCCCTCCAGCAGGTAGCGCAGCAGGTAGGCGGTCATCTCGTGGGCGAACAGCAGCACCCGCTCGCCCTGGTGGCGCCGTTCCAGGTCGCCCAGCAGGGAGCGCAGCCGCAGCGCCACGTCGGCCCACGACTCGCCGCCGGGAGGCCGGTAGTAGAACTTGCCGAGCCGTTCCTTGCGGACCAGCTCGTCGGGGTGGCGGTTGGCGACCCCGCGCGCGGTGAGCAGGTCGAGCACCCCCAGCTCGCGGTCGCGCAGCCGCTCGTCCACCAGCCGCACGGGCTGGTAGCCGATCTCGTCCACCGCGAGCCACGCGGTGCTCAGCGCCCTCTGGTAGGGCGAGCACACGACCACGTCCGGCCGCCGCCCGCTCGGCAGGGAGGCCAGCCAGCGCCCGACGGCGGCGGCCTGCTGCTCGCCGAGCGGGGACAGCGGCACGTCCGCGTCCCGCTCGGCGATGTCGATGACGTCGAGCCCGGCCGCCTCCGCTTCCTCCCTCTTCACGTTGCCGGTGCTCTCACCGTGCCTGACCACACCCACCCACCCGAGATCCGTCATGGTCCGGGTACTACCCGTTCCGGCCGGGCGGGAACCACCGTCAGGCCGGGGCGCCGACCAGGGCGAGGAGCCCGCGCAGCGCCTCCTCCGGGGAGTTCGTCGACGCCAGGCCCGCCGCCGCCCGCCCGGCCGCCTCCCGGTACGCCGGGTCGTCCGCGACCCGGCGGGCGGCGGCTCCCGCGTCCGCCGGGTCGTCGACGACGACGCCCGCGCCCAGGTCCGCGACCCTGGCGGCGTTCCACGGCTGGTCGGCGATGAAGGGCCGCACCACCAGGGGGAGGCCGTGGGACAGCGCGGCGAGGAGCGTGCCGGTGCCCCCGGCCGTGACGACGAGGTCGACGGTCGGCAGGAGTTCGGCGAGGGGCACGAACCCGACCGCGTGCACGCGGCGCGGGTCGACGTCGGCGGAGAGCTGCTCCGGCCGTGCCGTCACGACGACCGTGAAGCCCGCGTCGGCGACGGACGCGACGAGCGCGGACAGGGCGGCGTCGTCGTGCACCGTGGTCCCGACCGTGACGAGGACGCGCGGGAGGTCGGACTCGACGCCCCGCCAGGCGTCCTGCTCCCGCCCGTGCCCGTTCGCCACGGGGCGGATGGTGATCCGGTCAGCGGCGGGCGGTTCGGCGGACGACCGCAGGACGTCGGGGTACGGGTCGACCAGCGCGATCCTCGGGACCGGGGTCAGCGACCGGCTCCGGTACTCCCCGGCCAGGCGGTCGCGGAACGCGGCCCACAGCACCTCGGGCACCGGCCCGGAGATCCCGTGCGCGGCCCACGGGACGCCCAGCGCGGCGGCGACCATCGGCCCGACGAAGTCGAACTCCTCGCACACGACGAGGTCCGGCCCGAACTCCTCGGCCTGGCGCAGGGCCTCGTCGAAGGCCAGGTCGACGTGCACCCCGGCGAACATCTCCACCGCCCCCGGTCCCGGCTGGGCGGGGTGGGACCCGGTGAGCCGCACGGTCCTGTCGATCATCTCCTCGGTGGACGGTCCCGCGGGCAGCAGGGGCAGCGGCGCGACCAGCGCGGCCAACTCCCCCGAGGTCAGCACCGCCGTCTCGATCCCGGCGGCGGTCGCGGCGTCCGCGAGCGGCATCAGCGGGAGGACGTGACCGGCAGAGGGCATCGCGGTGAAGAGGATTCGCATGGCAGTCCCGTGTGACGTGCGCCGATCGGCGCGGTGTGTCGTGCTGGTGGCGCGGGCGGTCAGGACGCCCGCGGAGCCCTTCCGCGACCGACTCCGGTTGATTCACCAGACCAGGGTCGGTTCGCCAGAGTCAACTCTGATGACACCGTAGCAGTTAAGATCCACCGCGTGTCACCTCCGCCGAACGACGCCGTCCCCGCGGGCAGGAGGGCCGAGTACGCCAGGGCCACGCAGCGGGCGATCCTGGACGCGGCCCGCGACCTCTTCGTCCGCAAGGGGTACTTCGGCGCGAAGGTGGAGGAGATCGCCCGGACGGCCAGGGTCGCGCCCGCCACGGTCTACGCGGTCGGCGGCGGCAAGAGCGGGCTGCTGCGCACGCTGATCGAGTCCGGCACCACGGCGGAGGACGTCGTGGCGGTCCTCGCCACGATGGAGTCGATCGACGACCCGCGGGAGCTGGTCCTGTTCGTGGTCCGCTCCACCAGGCTCGTGTTCGAGCAGTGGTCGGACCTGATGCGGCAGGTCGCCGCCGCCGCGCCGCAGGAGCCGACCGTCCGGGAGAGCCAGCGGGTGGCCCACGCCGGCATGCGCGGCGGCCTCGCCCGCGCCGCCCAGCGGCTCGCGGACCTGGGCGCGCTGCGCGAGGACGTCGACGTCGCGAGGGCCACCGACCTGTTCTGGCTGCACCTCTGCAACGCGGCCTACTTCATCCGCACGGACGACCTCGGCTGGTCGCTCGACGAGTCCGAGACCTGGCTCGCCGAAGCGCTCCCCGCGGCCCTGCTCGCGCGCCCGTAGGGCGGCACCGCCCTCCCGATCCCGGACGCCCTATTTCGAGCACGGCGAAATGTCGGCCGTCCCTCCCGGTCGCCGGTGTAGTACAGGGGTTCGCGACACGCCCAGGAGGTGCCCGGATGAGGGTTGTCAGGTTGTTGTTCAGCACGCTCGCGGTGATGGCGCTGGTCGTCCCCGCACAACCCGCCGCGGCGGCCGTGGTGGGCGGGGCGATCTTCAACGACCCGACCGTCCCCGCGCGGCAGAGGGCGATCGTCGACCACGACCGGTCGTTGATCAACGGGGCCGCCGCGGGGTCGAGCATCCGGATGGCGATGTTCCACTTCAACGACGCGGGGGTCGCCGCGGACCTGGTCGCCGCGCACGACCGGGGCGTGGACGTGCGGGTGGTGCTCGACCACTCCGACTCCGGCACGGCACCGTCCAAGTCGTTGATCAGCGCGCTGGGCAGCAGGGTCACGGTGTGCACGAAGGACGCCGCGTGCATCGGCAGCAAGGGCACGCCGATCATGCACAACAAGTTCTTCCTGTTCTCCTCCACGCTCGGGTCGTCCAACGTGGTCGTCCAGCAGTCGTCGAACCTCAACTCCGGCAACTACACGGCGCTGTGGAACAACGCCGTCACCACCGTGGGCAACACCGCGCTGTACAACGCCTACCTCGCCTACTTCGACGACCTGGCCGCCAAGGTCAAGAACAGCGACTACTACCGCACGGTCTCCGCGGGCGCCGTCAAGGCCTACTTCTTCCCCAGGGCGGGCAGCGACGAGACCAGCGACACCATCTACAACATGCTGAACGAGAACGTCACCTGCGAGGGCAACACCTCGACGGGGACGGAGACGGGACGCACCGTCATCCGGATCGCCATGTGGTACTTCAGCCGCGACGACATCGCGCGCGAGCTCCGCGACCTCGCCAACGAGAAGTGCTGGATCGAGGTCGTCTACACCACCCTCGACGCCGGCAGCCGGGGCTACCTCACCGGCAACGACCGCATCGTGCTGCACCAGATCGCGGGCGCCCACGAGGTCCACTCGAAGTACCTGCTCGTCGAGGGGACGTACGCGGGCAAGAAGGACTCCAAGTGGGTCATGACCGGGAGCCACAACTACTCCAACGCCGCGCTGCGGGAGAACGACGAGACGCTGCTGCGGATCGAGTCGGCGTCCGTCCACGACCAGTACCGCTCGAACTTCTGGGCCCTGCGCGCCGCCGCGTCGTGATCCCGGCGGGAGGGCGGTCCGCCCTCCCGCCGCCCGGACGCGGTGGTTGCGGGACCACGAACCAACTTCTGGGAGTCGGAGCAAGGCCGCTGCACCGACTGCGGATCCGATCAGGACGATCGCTGAGCCGACCGGACGCATTCGGCGCGATCGGTGATCCGGGCACGAATCCCGTTGGAGCGGAAGAACTTTAGGCCGTGGCGAAAAGTGTGTCTGCGGATCCCTCCCACCCCGAGTATTCCTCCCAGGCAGTCATGCCTGAGTGGTGAAGCATGCGTGGGAGGGCACTGCATGATTCCTAGATCCCGCAGATGGACCGGTGCGGCGATAGCCGCTGTGGTGGCCGCCGGTCTCGTCACAGCGATCCCGCCGAGCGCACTGGCCGAGCCGGAGTGGTCGGCGTCCACCGAGAAGTCCGTCCCGACCACAGCGGTGGCGGTGCGGCCGAACGAACCCGATGCCGCGGAGGACAAGGCGCTCAAGGGATCGCCCGCGATCTCCTGGCCCGCGGCCACCTCCACCGAGGCGCGGTTGGGCGCACGGCAGGCGTCCGCGTCGGCGGGCCCGATCACGGTCACGAGGAAGGCGGACGCGCGGGCGCGCGCCGCGACCGAGAAGGCGGTCCGGGTCGAGGTCCTCGACCGGCGGCTCGACGGGCCGGTGTTCCGGCTCGCCGGGGCGAAGGACGAGCCGGTGGAGGTGAAGGTCGACTACTCCGGCTTCCGCGACGCCTACGGGGGTGACTGGGCGACCCGGCTGCGACTGGCCGTGCTCCCCGAGTGCGCGCTGACGTCGCCGGACGAGGCCGACTGCCAGGCGATTCCGGTGAGGACGAGCAACGACGGCTCCGGCACCCTGGCGGCGGACGTGGCGCCGGGCGAGGACAACCAGCTGTTCGCGATCACCGCGGCGGCCTCCTCGGGGGCGGGCGACTACCAGGCGTCGTCGCTGTCCCCAGGGTCGACGTGGTCGACCGGGGAGTCCTCGGGCGACTTCACCTGGCAGTACGACATGGGCGTCCCGCCCGCGCTGGAGGGGCCCGACCCGGAGCTGACGCTGTCGTACTCCTCGGGCAGCGTCGACGCCCGCACCTCGGCCACGAACAACCAGCCGAGCTGGGCGGGCGAGGGCTTCGACTTCAACCCCGGCGGCTACATCGAGCGCCGCTACACCGGGTGCGCCTCCGACACCAAGGACGGCAACAACGCCAAGAAGACCGGCGACCTGTGCTGGCGCACGGACAACGCCACGCTGTCGCTCAACGGCAGCGGCGGCGAACTGGTGCGCGACGACGCGACCGGCGCGTGGCGGCTGCGCAACGACGACGGCTCGAAGATCGAGCGGGTCACCGGCACGGACAACGGGGACAACGACGGCGAGTCGTGGAAGGTCACGACCAAGGACGGCGTCCAGTACTTCTTCGGCCTGCACAAGCTGCCGGGGTGGGTCTCGGGCGAGCAGGCGACGAACTCGGCGTGGACGGTCCCGGTCTTCGGCAACCACACCGGCGAACCGTGCAGGCAGAGCACGTTCGACGCGTCGTACTGCACGCAGGCGTGGCGCTGGAACCTCGACTACGTGGTCGACGCGCACGGCAGCACGATGAGCTACTTCTACAAGACCGAGACCAACAACTACTCCCGCAACCTGACCGCCACCAAGGTCAGCGGCTACGTGCGGGACGGGTACCTGGAGCGGATCGAGTACGGGCAGCGCGACGGCGAGGTCTACACCAAGCCCGCCGTGGCCCAGGTCGTGATGACGGTGGCCGACCGGTGCGTCCCCGGCACCCAGTGCGTCACGACGCAGCCGCAGAACTGGCCAGACACACCGTTGGACCAGCAGTGCACCAGCACCACGAACTGCGGCGCGAAGTACACGCCGACGTTCTGGACGCAGAAGCGGCTGGCGAAGATCACCACGAAGGTGTGGAACTCCACCGCGCCCAAGGACGTCGACTCGTGGACGCTGACGCACAGCTTCCCCGCGCCCGGTGACGGCACGCGCGCCGGGATGTGGCTCGCGTCGATCCAGCGCACCGGTCACGTCGGCGGCACCGCGACCCTGCCCCCGGTCAACTTCGACGGCCTCCAGCTGGCCAACCGGGTGGACGGCATCGACGGCATCCCGCCGATGAACTGGTGGCGGATGAAGGCGATCAAGTCCGAGACCGGCGGCGAGCTGGCGGTGAACTACCTGCCGAAGGAGTGCGCGGCACCGTCGAACCTGCCCGCGCAGGACACCAACGCCAAGCGGTGCCACCCCCTCAAGTGGACGCCCGACTCGCTCGACGACCTGTCGAAGGAGCGCACGGACTGGTTCCACAAGTACGTGGTGTCCGACGTGACCGAGAAGGACCTGACGACCGGCCTCGCGCCGGAGGTCACGCAGATGGACTACGTCGGCACCCCGGCGTGGCACCACGACGAAGAGGACGGCCTGATCCCGGCCGAGCGCAAGACCTGGTCGCAGTGGCGCGGCTACGACCGCGTCCGCACGCTCAAGGGCGTCGTGGGCGGTGAGCGCGAGCAGACCGAGGTCCTCTACTTCCGCGGCATGGACGAGGACAGGACGGCCGCCGGGGGCGTGAAGGACGTCAAGGTCGTCGACTCCACCGGAGTGGCGGTCGAGGACAGCAACGACCTCGCGGGCGCCGAGCGCGAGCGGATCACCTACGACCGGGCGGGCGGCCAGGTCACCGAGCGGTCCATCACGGACCCGTGGGTCTCGGCGCCGACGGCGACCCGCGTGCGCAGCTGGGGCACGACCAAGGCGCACAAGGTCGGCGAGTCGGCGGTGCGGCAGACGGAGTTCCACCCCGACGGCGGCACGCTGAAGACCGGGACGAACAACGTCTACGACGCGGCCGGGCTGCTCCAGCGGACGGAGGAGCTGCACGACCTGGCCAACCCGAACGACGACACGTGCACCCGCTACAGCTACTCGCACAACCCTACCACGGGTGTCCTGGACGTGGAGTACCAGGAGGAGACCGTCGCGGTCGCGTGCGGCAAGACGCCGAACCTGCCCGCGGACCTGGTCGACGTCGAGCGCACGTTCTTCGACGGCAGCGACACCCTGGGGGCGCAGCCGCTGCGCGGCGACCCGACGCGGCGCGACGAGCTGAGCGGGTTCGCGAACGGGCAGCCGACGTTCAAGACGGTGGCGCGCGCGAAGTACGACGAGTTCGGTCGCGAGACCGAGGTGACCGACGTGTTCGGCGCGAAGAGCACGACGACCTACGTCTCGGCGGTCGGCGGTCCGGTCACGAAGGTGACGATGACCAACGCGCTGGGCCACGCGTCGCACACCGAGTACGAGACGGCGTGGGGCGAGCCGACCGCGAGGGTCGACACCAACGGCAAGCGCTCGGAGGCCGCGTACGACCCGCTGGGCCGCGTCGTGAAGACGTGGGAGCCGGGCCGCGACCGGTCGCAGAGCCCGAGCACGGAGCACGCCTACCTGGTGCGCGCCAACGGGGCGAACACCGTCACCAACCGCACGCTGCAACCCGACGGCGGCTACGCGACCGACGTCGACCTGTTCGACGGCCGGATGCGGGAGCGGCAGAGCCAGGACCCGGCGCCCGGCGGCGGGCGCGTCGTCACGGACACGATCTACGACGCGCGCGGCCTGGAGATCAAGACGAACGGCCCCTACTACAACGACGCCCCTCCGGGGACCGACGTGGTGGTGCCGGACGAGGCGGCGCTGCCCGCGCAGACGGTGTTCGAGTACGACGGCAGGGACCGGCTCACGGCCGAGGTGTTCAAGGTCGAGGGCGTCGAGAGGTGGCGGACCACCCACAGCTACTCGGGCAGCCGCTACGACACGGACCCGCCCGAGGGCGCCACGCCGACGAGCAAGTTCATGGACGCCGAGGGCAGGCTCACCGAGCTGCGCGAGTACAAGGGGTCCTCCCCGACCGGCGAGTACGACAAGACCTCCTACACCTACACGCCCCACGGCCAGCTGGAGACGGTGACCGACCCGGCGGGCAACGTCTGGCGGTACGAGTACGACCTGCTGGGCAGGGAGGTCAAGAGCACCGACCCGGACCGGGGCGTCCTGGAGACGACCTACAACGACGGCGACCAGGTCGCGACGAGGAAGGACTCGCGGGGCACGGCGCTGGCGTTCGCCTACGACGACATCGGCAGGCGGACCGCCGTGCACGAGGGGACGCTGGCCGGCCCGAAGCGCGCGGAGTGGGGGTACGACACGCTGCCCGACGGCACCGCGGTGCCCGGTGTGGCGGTGTCGTCCACCCGGTTCGTCGGTGGCAACGCCTTCAAGCAGGAGGTCACGGGCGTCGACGCGGGCAACCGGCCGACCGGGGTGAAGATCACCGTCCCGGCGTCCGAGGGCAAGCTGGCGGGCACCTACCAGTTCGCCACCACCTACCGCCCGGACGGCGACGTCGCCACGACCACGATGCCCGCCGCGGGCGGTCTGGCGACGGAGACCCTGACCTACGGCTACAACAACCTCGGCCTGCCGACCACGCTGTCCGGCAAGTCGAGCTACGTCACCGGCACCACCTACACGCCGTACTCGGAACCGCAGCAGGTGACGCTGTCCGCGGGCGGCAAGTGGGTCAAGCGGTCCGCCGAGTACGAGATCGGCACCCGGCGGCTGACCCGCACGGTCACCGAGCGGGAGACCGCGGGCCGCCTCGTGGCCAACACGTCGTTCGGCTACGACCAGGCGGGCAACATCACCCGCCTGCACAACCAGCCGGGCGCCGACACCGGCGAACCGGCCGACACGCAGTGCTTCCGGAGCGACCACCTGCGCCGGATGACCGACGCGTGGACACCCGCCGACGGCGACTGCGCCAAGGGACCGGGGACGAGCGCGCTGGGCGGCCCGGCGCCGTACCGGCACAACTGGACCTACGACAAGGTGGGCAACCGGACCGGTGAGACGAAGGTCGCGGCCGACGGCACGGCCACGACCAGCACCTACACCTACCCGGCACCGGGACAGCCCCGGCCGCACGCGGTGCAGAAGATCACCACCACGGGTCCGGCGGGCACGTCGGTCGACGAGTTCGGCTACGACGCGGTCGGCAACACGACCGGTCGCAAGATCGGCTCGGCACCCAACCAGGTCCTGGAGTGGGACCTGGAGGGCCAGCTGACCAAGGTCACCGAGGGGGCCAAGGTCACGTCGTACACCTACGACGCGGACGGCGAGCGGCTGCTGCGCAAGGACAGCCGCGGTACCACGCTGTACCTGGGCACGACCGAGGTGCTGCTCACGCCCGCCGACGTGCTGGAGGGCACGCGGCACTACGTGCACGACGACGAGACGGTCGCCGTGCGCACCGCCGACGACCGGCTGCACTGGATGGACCCCAACCACGTGGGCACGGCCGAGGTGTCGATCGACGCCGAGACGCAGGCGGTGACGCGGCGGCGGACCGACCCGTTCGGCTCGGTCCGGGGCGCGGCACCGGCGTCGTGGCCGAACCAGCGCGGCTTCGTCGGCGGCACCGTCGACGAGACCGGCCTGACCCAGTTGGGAGAGCGGGCCTACGACCCGGTGCGGGGCAGGTTCGTCACGACGGACCCGGAGATCGCGTTCGACGAACCCCAGCAGCTCAACGCCTACGCCTACGCCAACAACAACCCGGTCACCTACTCCGACCCGGACGGCCGGTTCTGGGTGGTCGTGGCGCGGGTCGTGGTGACCAAGGTGCTGGTGCCGGTCGTCAAGCGGTACGTGGTGCCGGTGCTCAAGCGGGTCGGCAGCTGGGTCGGCAAGCAGGTCTGGTCCGGCATCAAGTGGCTCGCCAAGAAGGTCGGCATCAAGTGGACCTGGGTCGTCAAGACCGTGAAGGTCCTGGTGGTCAAGATGGTCAGGGTCTGGATACCCAAGATCATCAAGAAGATCGTCAAGTCGAAGATCTGGAAAGCGGCCAAGAAGAAGATAGCGAAGTGGATAGGCAAGAAGAACGTCGAGCGCATCAAGAAGGTGGTGCACAAGGCCAAGAAGCTCTGGAAGAAGGTCAAGGAGAAGGCCAAGGAGCGGAAGAAGGCCCGCAAGAAGCAGCCGGAGCCCAAGAAGGAGCGGCCGGACCTCTACGCGAGCGGCAAGAACACCACGCAGGGGCCGCAGGTCAACCCGAACAGGGCCGGTAAGGACTTCGAGATGGACGAGGACGGCAACGTCCTGCCGCAGCACAAGAAGAAGGGCACCAGCAAGGACCCGATCATCGGTCAGTCCACGTTCGACTCCGAGGAAGCCCTGAAGCAGCACACGAGCGTCAAGCAGATGTGGAAGCTGCCCAGGGGTGCGAAGCTGGCGGAGGGCCTGGAGTGGGTCAAGGACGACAACCCGCCGGGCCACCACACCATCTACCCCACCCGCAAGATGCCGTTCGCCGAGTACAAGGCGAAGGTGGAGGGCCTAGATTGGAAGTACGAGGGCAAGGTCAAGCGCTAGGGAGCCGGTGGTGGACAAGAGGTGGAAAGCGCTCCAACGCGCTGCCGCGGAGCACGACCGCGCCGCGGACGCCCTGCTGGGCGGTGACGACGCGGTGGAGGTGCTGCGCGCGGTGTTCGCCTCGGGTCTGAGCCAGCACGCCGCCCTGCGGTTGATCCACGACCGCGCCCCGGACCGGCCCGAGCTGGTCCGGGCGCTGCTGCCGGAGCTGTTCGACTCGGCGCTCGGCGAGGGGCCGTTCGCGAACCGAGCCAGATGGGTCCTGGCCGGTCTGCGGCCGGACATGCGGGACCCGCAACTGGAGAAGCTGGCGGCACGGGAGATCGCGAACCCCGACCCCGAGCGGTGGGAGGAGTTGCGCGCCCTCGCCGTGCTGCTGGAGCAGATCGGCAGGTTCGACCTGCTGGAGCGGCTGAAGGACGCGGTCCGCGACTCGCCGGAGGAAGCCCTCCACTGGATCGCGGAGGACTTCCCCGAGTTCAGCTGAGCAGGAACACCCGGTCAGGGGGTGGTCGCGCCGGTGGCGCGGCCACCCCCTTCCGCTACGGCTCGACGCGCAGCACGTACCGCTGGTTCGCGGTGCCCGAACAGGTCAGCTGCACCACGGCCACGTTGTCGCCCGTGCCCGCGCCCGCCACGGTCAGGCACTTGTCGCTGTGCACGATCCGGGGCTGCACCACCACGTCCATCCCGGAGCCGCTGACGTAGTCCAGCCGGAACTGCTGGTTCGCCTGCGGCACACCGGAGGAGTCGCACGTCCACTGCGCCACGGCGACGTTGTCCTCCCGCTTGTAGCCGCCGATGTCCAGGCACTTGCCGGACGAGGCGACCTTGATCCGGTAGTACGGCGTGGCGCCGATGCGGAGCAGCTCGAACTGCTGGCTCGCCACCCCGGCCGCGCACGCCTGCTGCTGCACCGCCCCGCCGTCGGCCACGTTGCCCGCGGGCACGCCCGCGCACTTGTCGGTGTGGCTGGGGTGCAGCCGGTAGCGCCTGCCGGGCTCGACGTACACGGAGTCGGCGACGTCGGCGACCCTGCCGGTCCAGTCGGTGCGCTTGGCCGCGAACGCCGTGCCGGTGGACAGGAACGTGTGCAGCTGCCGGTTGCCGCCGCCGGTGTCGTACAGCGTCGCGACGTCGCCCTTCCCGTCACCGTTGAAGTCGCCCGCGGCCAGCACGGTCTTCGCGGCGTCGAACGTGCCCGCCGCGCCGCTGTCCCAGCCGACCGACGTGGCCCACGTGCCGGTGCCCGCGGTGAACACCACCACCTGCGCGGAGGCGTTGCCCCGGTCGTACTCGGCGACGATCTCGTCCCGACCGGCCGCGTCGCCGTTGACGTCGGTCACCGCGAACGTGGCGCGCGCCCGGTCGAACGCCGTGGTGCCGCTGTCCCACTGCTGCACCGGTGCGGCGAAGGACGTGCGGTGGGAGACGTGCACCCACAGCCTGGTCGTCGTCGCGCCCGCGGCGCCGCGGAACGCCGCGAGGTCGTCGTCACCGTCACCGTCGAAGTCGCCCGCGACGGGCGACACCTGGTTCACGTCCAGCCCGTTCGCCCCGCTGTCCCACTGCTGGACCGGCGCAGCGAACCCGCCGCCGCCGCTCGCGTGGTGCACCCACAGCCTGGTCTGCGCGCCCGTGAGCCCCTGGAACACGGCGAGGTCGTCGTCGCCGTCGCCGTCGAAGTCACCGGCCGCGAGCCGCAGGTGGGACAGCCGGTAGTCGCCGGTCCACGCCGGTTCGCCCTCGGCGTCGAACCGGTTGCCGTCCGAGCGCAGCAGGAACAGCCGCACCCTGCGGTCGGGGTCCTCGCGCAGCACGGCGATGTCGGAGCGGCCGTCGCCGTCGAAGTCGCCGTTCGCGCTCTTGATCCGGTACATCGGGAAACCGCCGCTCACGTCGGTGTCCCAGCCGACGTACCCGGAGGAGAACCCGCCGCCGGTGGACAGGAAGTTCCACGCCGCGGTCCGGCCGTCGCCCTGGTCGAACAGCGTGGCGAAGTCCGCCCGCCGGTCGCCGTTGGTGTCCGCGCGCACCGCCGCGCCCGGCACCGCCCTCAGCGTCGCCGTGAGCGTCCACACCGGACCGGACGGGCTGATGTTGCCCGCCCGGTCGACCGCGCGGACGTAGAGGGGCTTGGTGCCGCCGGACGAGTCGTCCCACAGCGTGACCGGCACGGTGGCCGAGCCCGCCGCGTCGGCCGCGACCCACATGGTCGTCTTGTCCTGCTGGAACCCGTACCGGAACCCGGCGACGTCCACGTCACCGGCCGCGCGGGTGAACGTCACCGTGCCCAGCTCCCCCACCGCGCGCACCGGTCCGCCGTCGGGGAAGTCGGCGGAGGTGATGGTGGGCAGCCCCGGCCGGGAGCGGTCCACCGTGAAGTAGCAGCGCGGGGAATCGGTGCTCGGCAGCCCCGCGTCCCAGATCCGGGAGCGGTAGTTGAACACCTTCGCGGGCTGGTCCTCGGGCAGCACCCCGGTCGGCAGCGGTGTCCAGGTGAACGCCCCGCCGGAGGCGATCGTCGGCCCGTCCACGGTCCTGAGCACCGTGTCGCCGTCCAGGACCTCCAGCTGGCCGCGCACGTTGTCGTTGTCCGGATCGGACGCGATGGCGGAGAACGTGGGAGTGGCGGTGCTCAGCGCCGTCGGCGCGGTCGCGGTGCCGCACGGCGTCGGCGGCACCGTCGTGAAGTTCAGCGGCGGGCGCGGCGCGATGTTGAACTCGACGACCAGGCGCGCGGTCGCGGGGAGGAACTTCTTCCACTGGTCGTTGTCGCTCTCGGCGGGCGCGCGGAAGCCGAACGTCAGCGTGCCCGTCCCGTTGGTGGCCGTGGTCTGCACCAACGTCTTCAGCGCCGTCGAGGAGAACTCCATCGGCAGGTCCGGCTGGGTGGTGCCGCAGCCGCCCGCCTCGTTGGCGTTGCCCGACCGGGTGTCCAGCTTGGTCAACCAGTGCGAGGTGGTGTTGTTCCAGGTGACCGCGCTGGCCGGGTCGATCGCCCTGGTGTGCCAGAAGTCCACCGGGGTCGCGGCGCACCCCCCGGAGTGGTCGAGCGTGACGGCGAACCACGTGTTCAGCACGCGCCCGCCCGCGAACGGCGCCGTGTTGACCTGGAACAGCGACCGGTAGCGGGACGTGGGAGAGCTGTAGCTCTGGTAGCCCACGCGCGCGCTGTCGCGCTGGCTCGTCCAGTACGACGTGGTGGGCTCGTAGGAGTTCACCGACGTCCAGCGGTACTGCGTCGCGCTGTAGGACGGGTCGATGTAGAGCGGGAAGGACGTGGTCGGCGACGTGAGCACCGCCGCGTCCGGCAGCACGGCCAGCTCACCGTCGCGGACCTCCAGCCCGATCGGCAGCTGCTCCACCTCCGGTGCCGCGCTCGCCGCGCGGGCGCTCGCGACGGCGGGCGTCTCCCACATGACCGGGGTGCCGGACACGAACACCGCGGTCCCCGTGTCGTCCACGGCCGTCGTGGACCCGTTCGCGCCGGGCACGATCCGCACGCCCCGCACCGACGTGCCGTAGCGGATCTCGCGCAGCGCCGGGTTGGCCGCCGCCGTCGCGTCGTGCACCACCAGCACCTGGGAGAACCCGTCCAGGTCGGCCCGCAGCAGCAGGTCCACCCCCGGCAGCACCTCGCGGTAGGTCGCGGTGTCACCGTCCAGTTCGGGCTCGGGCAGCGCGTCCGGCCAGGACAGCGCCAACTCCTCGCCGTCGCGCCGCACGCTCGCCATGACACCGTCACCGCCGCCCGAGAGCCGCACCGGCACGGGCGTCGCCCTCGGCCGCACGGTGCCGTCCTCGTCGCGGACCAGCGTCGTGTCGACCGGCTCCCACCCGTCCTCGGTCTTCGCGCGGAACGGTCGGACGAACTCCTCCACCGTCCGCGTCCCCGACGGGTTCTGGAACACGCGCGTGGTCTCGGTTCCCAGCTCCACCAGTTCCACCGGGCCGTCCGGCGCCGGTGGCGCGGACGGCGCGGGCTCCGCGTGCGCCGTCGTGCCGACCAGCGCGCACACCAGGGCCACGACGCAGGCGAACGGGCCTGCCACTCGTCTCGATCTCATGCTTCGGTCCCCTCCAGACATGACGGCGAGGACCTCGACAGCACAACCGGAACCGCTGCGGCCCCCAGGCCGTGTGTCCCCCCGCAGCGGAATACTGGCAGGTTCTCGGGGGAACCGACATGCCTCCGGGGCGGGCCCGACCGGACCGCGGTGGCACCGATCAGTCCTGTGTGGACCGAAAGGTGGTGCGACCGCTGACGGGCGGGCCGGACCGGGTCCGGCCGGGCAGCACAGAACCCGGCACCGCGCCCGGTCAACGCCGGAGATGGCTTCGGGTTACCGACGGGAGGGCGGGGCTCAGGCGTCCGTTCGCAGGTACGCGGCCAGGTTCGCCAGCGAGGAGGCCAGCCCGGCGGCGTGGTCCTCGGCGGAGATGCCGTCAGGCACGTCGTCGGCGCGGACGTCGACCCGCGTCCCGCCCTCGACGGCGGTGACCTCCCAGGTCATGGTCATCGTGCCGGAGAAGGCGGGGTCGTCGGAGACGAAGTCGACCGCCTGCACCACCCGGACGCCGGGGACGAGGTCGACGAACCGCGCCTCGACGACGTCGGAGTCCGCGGTGGCCTTCCCCGGCGACGCCGACGCGTCCGCGTAGGTCAGGACCAGCCGGTACGACCCCCCTGGACGGGCGTCGAACCGCTCGAACCGGCCGCTCATGCCCTCCGGCGGCAGCCAGGCCGCGAGCGCCTCGGGGTCGACGAGGGCGGCGTACACCCGTTCCGGTGCAGCGGCGACCACCCCGTGTCCCGCGTCTGTCCTCGGCATGGCCCCCAGGTTAGCCGGACGGCCCGAGCCCGGTCGTCCCGCGGCTGGCGGGTCACCCGGCCCCGAAGAAGTCGGCGAGCGAGGCGGTGAGCGGCTCCGGGGCCTGCTCGGCGACGTGGTGCCCCGAGTCGATCCCGTGCCCGCGCACGTCGGGCGCCCAGTCCCGCCAGATCTCCAGCGGGTCGCCGTAGAGCTCCTCCAGGTCGTCGCGCAGCGACCACAGGACCAGCGTGGGGCAGGTGATCCGCCTCCCGGCCTTCCGGTCGGCCTCCTCGTGGTCCCGGTCGACGGTCAGCCCGGCCCGGTAGTCCTCCAGCATCGCCCGCACCACGTCGGGGTTGCGCACGGCCTCGCGCCACTCGTCGTGGTTCTCCCGGCCCATGCTCTCCGGGTCGCCGCGGTACCAGCTGTCCGGGTCGGCGTTGATGACCCGCTCGGGGATGTCGGGCTGGGCGAAGAAGAACCAGTGCCACCACCGGGTCGCGAACGTCGCGGTGGTGCGGGACAGGTGCTCGCTGATGGGCAGGCAGTCGAGGGCCGCGAACCGCGACACCGCCTCGGGGTGGTCCAGGACGAGGCGCAGCGCCACGGCTCCGCCCCGGTCGTGGCCCGCCAGCAGGAACCGCTCGTGGCCGAGCGACCTCATCACCGCCACCAGGTCACCGGCGACCGCGCGCTTCGAGTAGCCCTCGTGGTCGGGGGTGGGGGCCGGGCCCCGAGATCGGCCGTAGCCGCGGAGGTCGGGGCACACGACCGTGAAGCCGCGCTCCACCAGCGCGGGGGCGACGCGGTGCCAGGTGGCGGACGTCCTGGGGTGGCCGTGCAGCAGCAGCACGGCGGGCCCTCCTCCCCCGAACCGGGTGAAGATGGACGCCTCGCCCACGTCGATCCGCCGTGATTCGAATCCCTCGAACATCACCCGGCATCTCCTCCCGCACACGATCCCGCTAGTGCAAGGGGTCGATTCCCGCCGCGGTGGACGACCAAACGCAAGTGCACCGGAATCACGTGTCGAATTACCCGAACGCAACTCCGGGCACGCCCTCCACCTGCGACTCCATCGCCGTACCGCGACCGCGGTACGCGCGGGACCTGCGCCTGGAGGACGCCTTCGCGCTCCACTCCGACCATTCTCGGGGAACACGGCGAACCCACCGGGAAAACCGGAAGCCGCCCCCGTTCCCCGCACCGGACAAGGACGACCATGCCCCCTCTCGCCCCGCCCACCGCCGAGCCCGCACCGGTGAACCGGGTCCGCCTGCCCGTGCCCACCCGGCTGCGCAAGACCGTGCTCGTCACGCACGTCGTGTCGGCGGGCACCTGGATCGGCGTCGACGTCGTGTCCGCCGTGCTCGTGGCGATCGGCTGGGCGCGGTCGGGCGACGACCGCACCTCCCCGCACCAGGCGCTCGCGGACCACTTCGTCGTCCCGCTGCTGCTCTGCGGGCTCGTCGCGGGCCTCGTGTGCCTGGTCACCGGCGTGCTGCTGGGGCTCGCGACCAAGTGGGGCCTGGTCCGCTACCGGTGGGTCGCGGTGAAGCTGGTGCTCAACGTCGTCGCCTGCGCGCTCATGACGGCGTTCCTGGGACCGATCGGCGAACTCTCCACCGGCGAGCAACCGCTGCGGGACATCTGGTTCGTCTCGTTCCTCGCCACCACCGCCCTGGCGCTGCTGACGTTCGCGACGGTGCTCTCCGTCTTCAAGCCGTGGGGCCGCGTCCGCCGCTAGCGCGGTGGCAGGTCTTCGCCACCGTGCAACCCCCGGAGTGCCCCGACGAGTGTCATCCGGTGATGAGCGACGACAGCACGAGCCCCGCGGCAGGAAGTGACGACGGCGGTCCGGGGGCGGACGACGTCCCGACGACCACCCGGACCAGCGGACCGCGGCGCAGAGCCGTCCTGCGGGCGGTCCGCCGGTTCCTGCCGTCGCCGAAGCTGGTGGCGGGTGTCGTGCTGCTGGTCGTGGTGCTCGCCGGGGCCGCGTTCGCCATCGCGCTGTCGGTCGTGGAGATCCCGGCGCCCAACGACTTCGCCACCCGCGAGGCGACGATCTTCACCTGGTCCGACGGCTCGCGCGTCACGCACGTCGGCGTCAACCGCCAGCCCGTCGAGTTCGACCAGATCCCGCGGGTGGTGCGCGAGGCCGTCCTCGCGGCCGAGGACCGCTCGTTCTACCGGGACCCCGGCGTGTCCGTCACGGGTCTGCTGCGGGCGGTGAAGAACAACCTCACCGGCGACGGCGGGAACCTCCAGGGCGGCTCGACGATCACCCAGCAGTACGTGAAGAACTACTACCTCACGCAGGAGCAGACCTTCAGCCGCAAGGCGGAGGAGATCCTCGTGTCGATCAAGATCGCCGACCGGACCCCGAAGGACACCATCCTGCGGGACTACCTCAACACCGCGTTCTTCGCCCGCGGCACCTACGGCATCGAGGCGGCGGCGCGCGCCTACTTCGGCGTGCCCGTCGCCTCGCTGGCCGACGACCCGGCACGGGCCGCCTACCTGGCCGCGGTCATCGCGGCCCCGTACTACTACGCGACCGCGCCGAGCGACCCCGAGGCCGCGACGGCGTTGCGGGAGCGGTGGGACTACGTGCTGGACGGCATGGTCCAGGAGGGCTGGCTCGACGCCCGGCAGCGCGCCGGGACGGCCTTCCCCGAACCGGTCCGCTACGAACCGAACGAGCTGTCGGGGGTCAACGGGTACGCGGTCGACGCGGCCACCCAGTACCTCAACGGCCTGCACGAGCGGAACCCGGAGGTGCCGGACGCCGCGATGCTCGCCAGGGGCGGCTACACCGTCGTGACGACCTACCGGCCGGACCGGATGGCCGCGGTGGACCGGGCCGTGGCGGAGGGGCTGGCGAACCTCGACCCGGCCAGGCCCGAGGACCGGGACGTGCACCTGGCCGTCGCGTCGGTCGACGTCGCCACCGGCGCGATCGTCGGTTTCCGCGGCGGACCCGGTTACCTGGAGCAGAGCTTCAACGACGCCTTCCAGGCGAACGGTCCGATCGGGTCGCTGGGCGACACGCTGCTGAAGTTCCAGCTGGCCGCACTCCGACGGGACGACACGTCGTCCCTCGCGGAATCCCTGGAGGACAAGCGGATCTTCGACGCCCGTGACGACGGGAGGCCGCCGGGCCCCGGTGACCTGGCGACGACCCCGATGCGCGCGGCGGCCGCGTTCGCCTCGCTCGGCACCGCCTACCGCGAACCGCACCACGTGGCCGAGGTCCGCAAGGACGGGCGGGTCGTGTGGCGGGCACCCGTGCCCGAGGACGACCCCGCACCCCACGAGGTCACCGTGGCGCGCGGTTTCCTGGACAGCGCGGTGGACGACGGAGGGCGGTGGGCGTGGACCGTGGGCAACGACGGCACCACCGCGACCGCCGTGGCGATGTTCGCCACGGAAGCCGACGGCAAGCAGAACCGCAGGCTCGACGGCATGTCACCGCTGGGAGCGTCCGACCGCCCCGCCGCGGTGGGCCCCGCCAGGATCCGCACGGGCCTCGTGGTGAAGCTGTTGATGGCGGCCGGGTGAGCGCCACGAGCCCGTCTGGGGGACACGTGTGCCCGCAACCGTTGCGCGACAACGCTCTTTCCACCACGACGGCGACGAGAACCCGGTGTCCGGACAACCTCGCGGAGCGGTGCTCCGTGGAAGGGGTATGGAGCCCGCACCCCTCGCCCCGTCGCAGCGGCCGTCACCGACGTCTCCCGCGCCGCGGCCAGGTCCGTCCAGAGTGGACTGGTTGGACGCGCTGCGCGGCATCGCGGCGCTCGTCGTGGTGTTCGAGCACTCGTCGTACTCCTACCTCGCGGAGTTGCGCCGCGAACTGGTGCCGGAGTTCAACACCGGCAGGTACGGCGTCCTGGTGTTCTTCTTGGTCAGCGGCTACATCATCCCCGCCTCGCTCGAACGGCGGGGAGACGTGCGGGCGTTCTGGATCGGCCGGGTGTTCCGCATCTACCCGCTGTGGGCGGTCGTCGTCGCGGCCGCGCTGGCCGCCGACCTGGCGGGTCTGGCGCAGGCCCGCGGGCAGGGCGGCGCCGCGGGGTTCGTCGCCCACCTCACCCTGCTCCAGGAACTCCTGGGGACGCCCAGCCTCCTGATCGTCCTGTGGACGCTGTCCTACGAGATGGCGTTCTACCTGGTGGTCGTCGCCCTCTTCGCGGTGCGGCAGCACCGGCGGTCGGGGGCGGTCGCCGTCACCTTCGCCTGCCTCGCCGCCGTGAGCGCGGCGGTGGGGCTCGCGCTGCCGGTCTCCGCGCTCTCCGGCGCGGTCGGCACCGTCCCGCTGATCGCGCTGGCCTCGGTCGCCCTGGTGGTGGCGATCGGCTGCGGGTGCGCGGGATCACCGGTGCCGCGCGTGTTCGGCGGTGTGCTGGGCGGGGTGCTGGCGCTCGTCCTGGTGGCCTCCAACGGCACGGTGCCCGTGTGGGAGGGGTTGGTGGTGCTGGCCGTGATGTTCCTCGGCACGGCCGTCCACCGGGCCGAGAACGGGCAGAGCACCTGGCGGTACGCCGCCTGCACGGCCGTCGTCGTGGTCGCCTGCGCCGTCGGGAGCGCCTACTGGCACGGCGACGGCGCCCACTCCACCCGGCGCGGCTGGATCCTGGCGTTCCTGCTGGCCGTGCTCACCTTCGGCATCGGCCTGGCGGCACGGCGCCTGCGGACACCGCGCTGGCTGGTCGGCCTGGGCACGATCAGCTACTCGGTCTACCTGCTGCACCCCGTGCTCCTGGCCGTGAGCGACGGCACGATCGGCCGCGGGCACCCGCACGGACCGCTGCTGGTGCCCGCCTTCTACGCCGTGCTGCTGCCGCTGTGCGTGCTGACCCACCGCTGGGTCGAGGCACCCGCCCGCGGGTGGGGCCGGGAGCTGGTGCGGCGCGGCGGTGCGACCGGCTCAGGTCCCGCACGCGCAGCTCCCGCCGCGGCGCCGGTGGCGCGCCCTCGGTGTGAACGTGCGCCAGTTGCGGAACTGGATGGCGCCGAACCACAGCGCGGACACGGCGAGACCCGGTAGACCGGTGATCATCCCGAGGATGATCCACAGGCCTTGCGTGGCGAGCCCGATGGCCCAGCCGACCCGGTAGTCCCTGGCGAGGTAGGTTCCGATCCCGCCGATGACGGGGATGGCCCAGCTGAGGATTTCGGTCGTCGTCACGCACCTGACGCTGCCACCGGCCAACGGCCCCGACAGCGTCACCTGACGCAGAGCGCGCGGACGTCCCGCGATCGGACGAACGGCGGGTGCCGCGGGGGCGGAGAGCCCCCGCGGCACCGCGATCCCCTAGGAGATGGGCTCGATCCAGATGTTGCGGAACCGGGGGTTCTCGCCCGGATCGCCGTGGTCCTGCAACCGGATGGGACCGGGCGAGGCGTCCTCGGGTGAGCTGTCGCCCGTGGTGCCGTTGATCTCGACGTCGTTGTGGACCACCGTGCCGTTCCACACGACGGTCACGCGGGCGTTGTCGGTCTTGACCCCCGCGCTGTCGAACCGGGCGGCCCGGAAGGTGATGTCGAAGGCCTGCCAGGTCTGCGGAGCGGTGGCCGCGTTGCGGTCGGGAGCCCTCTTGGAGTAGATCGCCCCTGCCTCGTCGTTGGCGAGGGTGGTGTCGCCGAACGACTCCAGGATCTGCAGCTCGTAGCGCTCCTGGAGGAAGACGCCGCTGTTGCCGCGGGCCTGGCCCGTGACCGACGCCGGGTAGTTCGGCTCGTTCCACTCGACGTGCATGCGGAAGTCGCCGAACTTCTGCTTGGTCCGGATGTCACCGCCGAGGGACTCCACCGACCCCCCGGACACCGGCCAGGTCGCCGCCCCGCCCGCGCGCTTCTCCCACGCGTTCAGGTCGGTCCCGCCGAACAGCTGGACGCGCTGCACCGCCGAGACGGTGATGTTGTCCAGGTTGACGTTGCCCGCGTCGGCGTCGTCGTACCGGTACGCGATGGTGTTGGTGCCCGCGTTCAGGTTCAGCGTCTCCGGCTGGGTCGACCACGCGTCCCAGGTCGTCGTGCTGGCCAGGCGCACCTGCCTGACCTTCGCGCCGTTGACGTACACGCTCACCGACTTGGTCCCCGCGGACGGGTTGGGCCCGTTGGAGTAGCGCAGCGCCACGTTGTGCGCGCCCGCGGTGGCCGCGTTCACCGAGAACGTCGTCGTCGCGCCCTTGTTCCAGTAGCCGTAGACGAACCCGGTGCCGGAGTAGTCGGGGCGGCTGGTGGTGATCTCGGCCCCGCCGCTGAGCGCGGCGCGCTCAGCCTCGTAGGTCACGGGGGCGGCCACGCCGCCGACCGTCGAGTTCAGCGTGTACCAGGCCTCCGTGCTCCACAGCGGCGTCCCGGCCTCGGAGGAGAACGGGCGCGGCGAGCGGATGTGCACGACCCGGCCCGGCTGGAGGCCGGGGATCTGGAGCGTGACGGTCTTGCGGTCGGCGGACACCGTCGCCGAACCGACCGACAGGGACTGCTCGTCGATCTTCGGGCCGCCGTAGGCGACGGTCGGCTGGTACCGCCACTGCTTGACCTGGTACCTGTTCGCCAGGTCCGCGACGGTCGCGGCCGACAGCGGCTGGGTGTACTCGATCTGGAACCCGCCCTGCACGGCCCGCATCGCGAGCATGTCGAACGTGGTCGTGCCGTTCGGGGTCAGCTTCTGCAAGCCGTAGGCGAGCTTGCCGGGCTGGCCCCAGTTGCCGCCGCCGTCGATGCCGCCGGTGTAGATCGCACCGTCGGGACCGATGCTGATGCGGCTGACACCGGACTCCAGGCCCTGCGTCATGCGGAAGACCGCGCCCTGGTACTCGCCGTTCACCTTCTCCAGGAACACCCGCTGAAGGCCGCCGTAGGTCACGTCGCCGTAGACCATCTGGCCCGCGAACTGGCCCTGGGTCAGCTGGACCGGGTTGCTCGGCGAGTTGGCGATCTCGTTGTGCGGCAGCCACACCACCGGTGCGGTGACCGGCTGCGCGTCGAACGGGCCCGCCGGGTTCATGTAGTGGTTGAAGAACCGGTTCTGCTTGACCCGCACCAGCTTCGACGCGGGCAGCCAGCCGCCCTGGTTGTCGGTCACGAAGGCGTCGCCCTCGGGGCCCCAGCCGATGCCGTGCGGCGTGCGCAGGCCACCGGCGACGTAGGACACCGCACCCGTGTTCTTGTCGATCTTGAGGGTGGTGCCCCGGTTCGGCGCGGGCTGCGGGTCGGTCGTCGCGCCGCCCAGGTTGATCGACACCGACAGGTTCAGGTAGAAGAAGCCGTCCTTGTAGAGCAGCCCGAACGCGAACTCGTGGAAGTTCCCGCCGAACGGCCAGGTCGCGACCGTGCGGTAGTTGTCGGTCACGCCGTCGCCGTTGGTGTCGTTCAGCTCCACGAGCCGGTTCTTCTCCGACACGTACAGCTTGCCGTCGACGAACTTGATGCCCATCGGCTCCTTCAGGCCGCTGGCGATGCGCTGGGTCCGCACCCGCGAGGGGTCCGTGTTCCCCGTCGCGCCGCTGATCAGGTACACCTCACCGACGGTCTTGTCCGAACCGCCCCAGGTCGCGATGGCCAGCCTGCCGTCGGGCAGCCAGTCCATCCCGGTCACCTGCGGCTGGAAACCGCTGGGTCGCAGGTTGGTCAGCGTGAAGCCGGGGTAGACGGAGTTCAGGGGCAGGCCGTCACCGGGCGAGTCGGTGCCGCCGATGCACTCCTTGCGGCCCGGCGCGGTGACCCGGACGACGCCCGCGTCCGTGCTGAGCACCGAGTTCGGCACCAGGACGAAGCTCGACGTCCCCGGCGGCTGCCAGTCCAGGGTGATCTGCTGTTCACCGACGTTCTCGAACTGCTCGATCCGCAGCGCGTGGTAGCCGGCCGACAGGGTGACCGACCCCGTGACGGCCGTGGGGCCGTGCAGACCGTCGTTGTCGATCACGAGGTTGTTGTCGATGCTCAGGCGTGACCCGTCATCGCTGGTCAGCCGGAACTGGTAGGTGCCCGAGGTGGTGATGTTGATGTTGGCGGTCACCTCGGACACGAAGTAGTCGTTGAGCCCGAAGTCGGCCGTGGAGGTCCAGTTGATCGTCGGCATCAGCTTGTCGACGTTCGGGGTCTGGCCCGTCTTCAGGGTGCACAGCCTGCTGATGCCCGCCTGGAGGTCGAAGACCCGCAGCGTCACACCGGGCTCCTGAGGGGGAATGGCGGCGGCACTGGTGGGTGTGACGACCACCAGACCGAACAACGCCGTGAGCAGAACGATGAGCAGGGATAGCGGCCGTCCGGAAGAACGGCCGCGTGTGGCGACATACGGAAGCATCGTCGCTCCTCGATGGATAGCAGGGAGATCGCCGCAGCCAGGCTGAAGTTACGAACACTTTCGTCTGACGTCAACGAAAGTTCGCTGATTCTGACAAAAAGTTGGGAACAACGTCGCAGCGAAGTCCAAGTACTTCGGGAACCTACTGAACTAAAAGGGCAGGCAAAGCGGCGATCTGCGAGAACACTGCGCCGAAAGGACCAGCCACCACTGCTCCGAGAACGACCGGGGGGACGTCACCGGCGACAATCGCGGTGATCGCGTGGGAAAAAGGACGTGGTACATCTTCCGCGGCGGCGTCGCGGAAGAACGCGGTGTGCGCCGCGGCCGAAAGCGACTGCCAGGAGGATCACCGCGGAATCGGCGCCGCGACGACCACCCGATCCGTGAAAGGCCGACGTGACCGCCCCATTCGCAGGCCGTGGCCCCGTTCACCCGGCAGGCGTTCCCCGGTGGACTGATCGCGAACGGGGCCGGGAAATGGCTCGCACCCGAGGGCGGTGGGGCGCGCGAGGCGCGAAACGGGGCCGGTGCACCCGGTGGCCGGGATTCCCCGATTCGCCGAGGCCGACGGCGGCGCGTGCGGTTCGGCCGCATCCCGACGCCGAGTCGGAATCAGCCGGAGCAGACCGGGTGCGGTCGATTCAGGGGGCGATCCGGAAATCCCGGTGGAACGCGGCGGCGGGCTGGTCGGGGCCGAAGTGGGGCCCCGTCGCCAGGTGCGCGCCCGCGTCGCGCCACCAGGTCGCCTGCTCCTCCGCCGTGACGCCGTCGACGACCACGACGACGCCCGCCTCGCGCAGCACGGAGATCGCGGCGCGGGCGCACCCGGCGCCCACCCCGGTCCTCAGGTCCACCAGGCGCCTGGCCACGCGGACCGAGCGGACGCCGAAGTCCAGCACGGCGGCGAGGTCGTCCGGCCCCAGGGCGAAGTCGTCCAGCGCCGTCCGCACGCCCATCTCGGCCAGCACGCCGAGCGTGTCCGCCGCCTCGGGCACCGACACCACGCCCACCGGGACGCCGACCGACAGCCGGTCCGCGGGCAGGCCGGTGTTGTCGAGCACCCGCACCACGCGGGCCACGAGGTCTGCGTCGGACGCCTGGTGCGCGGTCAGGGCGATGGTCAACGGCGGCGCGACACCGCCGCCCTGGCCCCACCAGCGGACCTGACCGGCGGCCGTGGCGAGCAGCCACTCGCCCAGCGGCAGGACCAGCCCCGTCCTCTCGGCCAGTTCCACGCACCGCTCGTGCCCGACGGGGTGGCCGGGCCGGTCCCAGAGCAGCACCGCTTCCGCGCCCTCGACGCCGCGGTCGGCCAACCGCACCACGGGCCGGTAGTGGACGGAGAACTCGCCCTGCTCCCACGCGCCCGGCATGCCGACGGCCAGTTCGCTCGTCGCCCGCTCCTCCGCGTCCTGGTGCGGGTCGAACATCGTCCACTGCCCGCGCCGCGCCACCTTGGCGCGGCGCAGCGCCTGGTCGGCGGCCCGCAGCAGCTCGGTGTGGTCCTGGTCGCGCGACGTGCCGCGCGCGACGCCGATGGAGGCCGAGAGAGCCAGGCCGTGCCCGTCGACGTACACGGGTTCGGCCAGCTCCCGGTTGACGGCGGCGGCGATGGTGGCGACGTCCGGCGTGCTCGCCGTGTTCTCCACGAGGATGCCGAACTCGTCGCCGTCGAACCGGGCGACCATCGCCTTCTCCAGCGCCAGCAACGACTTCAGCCGCTGCGCCACGTGCACCAGCAGGCGCTCGCCCGCGCGCCACCCGAGGCTGTCGCACACCAGGCCGAACGCGTCGAGGTCGAGGTGCAGCAGCGTCACGCCGTGCGCCGGGTCGGCGCGGCGCACCGCGCCCTCCAGGTGGCTGCTGAAGTACTGGCGGTTCGGCAGGCCGGTGAGCACGTCGTTCAGCGCCTGCCGGTTGAGCTCGCTCTGGAGCAGCACCAGTTCCGTGCCGTCCTCGACGACCACGACGAAGTGGCCGGGCTCCCCGTCGGCGTCGCGCAGCAGCGAGGCCGTCAGCGAGATCCGGGCCACGTCTCCGTTGCGGCGCAGCAGGCGCTGCGACTGCCGCACGCGCTCCCGGTCGCCCTCGGCCACGGTCCGCATCGCCCCGCGCAGCTTCCCGACCGTGTCGGGGTGGACGAGGTCGAACAGGGACGTGCCGGTCAGCTCGGCGGCGGTGAGGTCGAGGATGTCGCAGATCGCGCTGTTGACCCGGATCAGCCGCCCGTCGAGGCCGACGATCACGATGCCGCTCGCCGAGGACGTGACCACCTCGTCGAACCGCGCCTGGCTCTCCTTGAGGTTCCACTTGGCGTCGCGCACGGCCTTGAGCAGCGACAGCTGCATCCGTTCCTGCTGCTCCAGCACCGACCGCCGGACGGCGACCAGGAACCCGGTGGACAGCGCGCCGATCGCGCGGGCGATCGTGGCCGCGTGCGCGTCCGCGGGCTGGAACTCCGGTAGCGCGGGCAGCCCCGCGCCGAGCACCTCGGTGGTGCGGCGCAGGCCCTCCTCGCCGATGTAGCCCAACGAGACGACGTCCTCGCCGAGCCGCTCGACCGCCGCGACGTCGAGCGGGTCGCGGGCCAGGACCGCGCACAGGGCGTCGAGCCTGCCGCGCAGTTCCCGCTCCAGTTCCACCGCCGTCAGCGGGATCGCCTCGGAGCCGCTCAGCAGGTAGGCCCACTTGCGGGAGAGCAGTTCCCTCGCGCGTGCGGCGTCCGGCGGGACCGGGCGGGGATCGGGTGCGGAACCGGGCTGGGACATCGGATCAGACCTGCTTCGTCCTGGTGCTGCCGCGACCCGGCCGCCGGGGTCGGCGCGGGCTCGCTGGGAGGTGCGGGGCCCTGCCGTCCGCGGTCCTCGACCGCGGACGGCGGACGGCGGACGTCAGGGCTTCCGGCCGACCCCGGCGTAGATCACCGTGTTCATCGCCGAGCTGTCGGACACGTCGCCCCTGCCCGTCGGCCGCCACGCCGCGCACCCGACCAGACCGGGCTCGACCAGGTCGAAGTCGCCGAACAGGGCGCTCACCCGGTCGTGCGGGCGCTCGGTGAGCTGGTCAGCGCTGCGGCTCTGCTGGATGAGGCCGGTCACCTCGGACAGGCGCTCGTCCTGGCCGTCGGCGGTGACGTGCGTGATGGCCAGGTGGCTGCCGGGGGCCAGCGCGTCGCGGTACCGCGCCACCAGCTCCCACGGGTCGTCGGAGTCCGGCACCCAGTGCAGCATCATCAGCATCAGCACACCGACCGGCTGGTCGAAGTCGAGCAGGGCGCGGGTCTCCGGGTGGTCGAGGATCGACCGGGGGTCGCGCATGTCGGCGTGCACCATCGTCGCGCGGTCGTTGTCCGCCAGCATGAGTTCGCTGTGCGCCACCGCGATCGGGTCCTTGTCCACGTACACGACGCGGCACTCCGGGTCGACGGCCTGGGCGACCTCGTGCACGTTGGCCACGGTCGGGATACCGGAACCGATGTCGAGGAACTGCTTGATCCCCCGATCGGTCATGAATCGGACCGCCCGACCGAGGAAAGCCCTGTTGACGCGCGCCGCCGAACGCGCGTCCGGCATGACGCGCTCGACGTGCGCGGCGAGGTCGCGGTCCACCGCGAAGTTGTGGGCGCCACCGAGCAGGAAATCGTAAGTACGAGCCATGCTCGGAGCCGACACGTCGATGCTCTGCGGAATCCACTCGCGTTGGACCACCACTGATCCTCCTTCGTATGAGTGGCAGCATCGTAGCCGCCGACAGACGGACCCGATTGCACCATCAGGGTGGTGGAGACCACCTGATCGGACGCTCCCGCTTTCACCTGAATGGCTTTTATCGTGTCACATCCCCTAGGATTGGGCGAGGAGCGGATATGTCCGTCCCGGTGGCTCCTGGCCGCCTTCCCCTGTTCGGCCACACCATGCGGATGGCGCGGCAGCGCCATGCCTTCACCGCATCTTTGCGGAATTGCGGCGACATCGTCCGGATCGATCTGGGAACGATGCGCACCTATTTCGTGACGAATCCACGGCTTGTTGACGAACTGCTGGTCAAGAAGGGTTCTTCATTCAGAAAAGGAGCATTGTTCGACAAGTTCCAACCGGTCTTCGGCAACGGTCTGGCCACGTCGAACGGCTCGTTCCACCGCCGCCAGCGCCGGATGGTGCGCCCCGCCTTCCACACCGAGCGCATCGCCCTGTACGCCCAGGCGATGGCGCGCGCCGCGGCCGACCTGACCGCCACGTGGCGGCCCGGTCAGGTGCGCGTGGTCGAGGAGGACACCCAGGCGCTCGCCGTCACCATCGTGGGCGAGGCGCTGTTCTCCACCCGCATGGGCGACGACGCGATCGAGGAGGTGCGCCGGTCGATCTTCACCGTGCTCAAGCAGGGCATGGTCCGCGCCCTGTCGCCCTCGTTCGTCGAGAAGCTGCCCCTGCGCGGCAACCGGGAGTTCGACGGGGCGGTCGACCGGCTGCGCTCGATCGTGCTCGACGTCGTGCGCGGGTGGCGGGAGGAGGGCGTCGACCGGGGCGACCTGCTGTCGATGCTGCTGATGGCCCAGGACGAGGACACCGGCGAGCCCATGTCCGACGAGCAGGTCCACGACGAGGTCATGACGCTGCTCATCGGTGGCATCGAGACGACCGCGCTGGCGCTGGCCTGGACGTTCCACGAGATCGCGCGGCACCCGGAGGTCGAGCGCCGGGTCCACGCCGAGGTGGACGAGGTGCTGGGCGGGCGGGCTCCGACCCTCGCCGACATCGGGAAACTGGTCTACCTCGACCAGGTGGTCGACGAGGTGCTGCGGATGTACCCGGTCTGGTTCCTGATGCGGCGCACCCTGCGACCGGTGGAGCTGGGCGACGTGGTGCTGCCCGAGGGCGCCGAGGTGATCTTCAGCCCGCACGCGCTGCACCACGACCCGACCTCGTTCGAGGAGCCGCACCGCTTCGACCCCGACCGCTGGTCGCCCGAACGCGCCGGGACGATCCCCAAGGGGGCGTTCGTCCCGTTCGGCGCGGGTTCGCGCCAGTGCGTCGGGAACCTGTTCGCCCGCGCCGAGATCATCCTCACCGCCGCGACCGTCGCGGCGCGGTGGCGGCTGGTCCCGGTGCCGGGGCGACCCGTCCGCGTCAAGTTCACCACCGCCGCCTACCCCAGCCGGATGCTGATGACGGCGGTTCCCCGTGAGTAGTTGGAGGTCGTTTCCCGTGGGTTGGTCGCGTTTCCGCCGGTTCGGTGCCGTCGTGCTGCTCGCCGCCGGTGTCGGTCTCTCCCCCGGCACGTCCGCCTCGGCGGCCCGGACCACGTGCGAGGACGTGGAGGTGCCGGTGACCGTCGGCCTGTCGGTGCAGTCGGTGTACGGCAGGCTGTGCGTGCCGGACGGCGCGACGACGCTCCAGGTGCTGGTGCCGGGCGGCACGTACACCAGCGCGTACTGGGACATCGGCTACTCCCCAGGGACCAGGTCGTACCGGCAGGCGCTGAACAGGGCCGGGATCGCCACCGTCGCGGTCGACCGGCTCGGCAGCGGTCGCAGCTCCGAGCCGCTGAGCGCGCTGATCACCGTGTCCAGCCAGGCGAAGGCCGTGCACGAGGTGGTCCGGTCGCTGCGGCCCCGGTTCGACCGGGTGGTGCTCGTGGGCCACTCGATCGGCTCGGCCGTGGCCACGGTCGAGGCGGTCACGTACCGCGACGTGGACGGCGTGGTGATCACCGGCCTGTCCCACCAGATCAACCTGCCGGGCGCCGTGCCCGTGTTCACCACCCTGATCCCGACCCTGCTGGACCCGAGGTTCCAGGAGCGCGCCCTCAACCTCGGCTACCTGACGACCGTGGACGGCACCCGCTACTCGTCGTTCCACACCCCCGGCCCGGTGGAGCAGGGCGCCATCGCGTTCGACGAGGCGACCAAGGACGTCGTCACGCCGACGGAAACCGTCGGCACCGTCCTGGTCGGCAGCCTCGTCCCGCTGTCGCGTCGGATCACCGTGCCGGTCATGCTCGTCATGGGTGGCGGCGACGCGAACTTCTGCGGCCCGCCGCTCGGCGCCGACTGCTCCTCGGCCGAGGCGCTGCGGGTGTCGGAGGGCCCGTTCTACGCACCGGAGGCCCGGCTGCGGACCCACGTCGTCCCCGGCTACGGGCACTCCCTCAACTTCTCCGCGAACGCACCGGACTACCACCGCGCCGTCGTCGACTGGACCAACGAGATCGGCTGACCGCACGCGGCCGCCAGCCGCCCTCCGCCAGGGCCTCCCCCACCGACCGGAACTCCGCGGCAGGCCCGCGGCGGATCCGGCAGCTCGAACGGTTCCCGGCGCGGACGTCCTCCTCGGTGGCCGTGCGGGAGGGGCACGAGGCCGTGCGGGGCGAGCGCTGGAACCCCGTCACCGCTGGGCGCGGCCGTAGGGGACGGCGTCGAGCAGCGTGACGCCGATGGTGCGGCCACCGGGGGCGCGGTAGGTGCGCCGGTCGCCGGGACGGGCGCCCGCGATGGCCGCGCCCAGCGGTGACTCCGGGGAGTAGACCTCGATCCCGCCGTGCTCGGCGGCGCGCATGCCCAGCAGGAACGTCTCGGTGTCGTCGACGTCGTCGTAGCGGACGGTGAGCACCATGCCGGGCTCGGCCACGCCGTCGTCCGGCGGGTCCTGGCCGACGACGGCCGTGGCGAGCAGCTCCCGGATCTCGCGCACGCGCTCCTCGCGCCGCCCGCGCGCCGCCGGGTCGTCGCGCGTCCGGGTGGTGCCCGCCGCGACCAGGTCGGCGAGTTCGGTCCGCAGCCGCTGGGCGGCTTCGGGGGTCAGCCAGACGGATCGGGTGCTGGTCATCGTGGTCCTCGTGGGTCGTGGTCGAACGGGGGATGCCGTCAGGACGGCCGTGGAGGGGGTTGGGGGCCGCCCTGACGGCGGGGGTGTCCGTGGTGCCGGGACGGTTCGCGCCGGCCCCGCGGACGGGGTGGTGGCTCAGGGGTGGAGCGCGTCGGTGGAGCGCCTGCCGAGGAAGACCTCGACGTCGTGGGCGTACCCGGTGGCGATGCGGGTGAGGACGTCGCGCTGGACGCGCAGGAACGCGTTCTCCGCGCGCAGCCACACCAGCTCCCGGCGCTCCTCGTCGGTGAGCGGGGGGCTCGACGGGGTGTCCACGGCGTCCCTCAGCGCAGGGGGTCGAAGGGCCGCAGCGCCTCGGGCTGCTTGCCGGTGGTGATCTGCTCGGCCAGCAGGCGCCCGGTGACCGGGCCGTGGGCCATCCCCCACATGCCGTGCCCGCCCGCGACGTAGACGTTCGGGGCGCGCACCGCGCCGATCAGCGCCCGCCCGTCCGGCGTGACCGGGCGCGGGCCGACCCACACGTCGCCGCGCTCGTCCCAGCGCACGCCGTCGAGCAGGGGGCGGGCGGACGCGGTGACGGCGTCGAGCCGGGCGTGGACGCCGGGCGCGTCCGGGTCGCGGAACTCCATCGTGCCCGCCACGCGCAGGCCGTCCCGGTAGGGCGTGCACGCCACGCGCACGTCGGGCAGGTAGACCGGGCCGGGGACCGGGCGCTCCACGGGCACGGTGAACGAGTACCCGCGACCCGCGCGGACCGGCACGCGCACGCCCCAGCGCCGCGCGAGCCGGGACAGCCACGCCCCGGTGGCCACCACCGCGACGTCGGCGGACACGGCGCCGCCGCCGCGCGGGTGGACCGTGACGCCCCCTGGGCGGGTGCGGACGTCGACCGCCTCGACCAGTCGGATGGTGGCGCCGCGCGCGACCACCGACCGGGCCAGCGCCTGGACGAACGAGCCGGGGTCGAGGTAGCGCTGCCCGTCGATCCGGATGCCGGTGGTGAGGGCGGGCGAGGCCAGGGGGACGTGCTCGCGGAGCTGGTCGCGGTCGAGTTCGGTGTGGTCGACCGCCTGCCCGGCGTCGGCCATCCGGCGCAGCTCCCGCAGCAGCCCCTCGGCCTGCCGGGCCGTCCGGAAGGCGGCGGTGATCGGCGCGTCGACGGTCGTGGCGTCGACGCCGTTGGCGGTGAGCACGTCGAACGCCTCGACGCACTCCTCGTTGAACGGCAGGTTGGCGCGCACGGCGCGGGTCCACGACGACCAGCGGCAGTTCCCGGCGAACCTCGCCAGGAACGCCCACAGCGCGGGGTCGGCCGTGAGCGGGACGTGCAGGGGCGCCGTCCGGCTCAGCAGCGACGCGAGGCCGTAGCGCAGCACGGAGGGTTCGTTGAGCGGGATGGCCAGACCGGGTGCGACCCACCCGGCGTTGCCCCACGACGCGCCCGCCGCCACCGAGGTCCGGTCGACCACGGTCACGGCGACGCCGCGTTCCTGGAGGAACCACGCGGTCGACAGACCCACGATGCCCGCGCCGACCACGACCGCCGACCGCGGTCCGCCGTCGATGCGCCCGACGTCGGCCATGACCACCTCCACCTGGACGAGTGCTGCTGACGAGCCCAGCTTCACCCGAGACGGCGCCCACCCCGTTGTCGGCCGCCGACAATCTCGACCCGTGGTGTTGTCGGGACTCGACAGCCCGTGGGGTCAGCGATCCCCGGCCGCCGCCAAATCGATGATCATCGCGAGCCGCTTCCGGGCATCGTCGAGGTCGAGCGCGGCCACCTCGACCAACTTCCGCAACCCGCGGCCTCACCGGGATTCAACAACCCCACCGGGTCAGCGATCCCCGGCCGCCGCCAGGTCGATGATCATCGCGAGCCGCTTCCGGGCATCGTCGAGGTCGAGCGCGGTCACCTCGGCCATCTTCCGCAGCCGGTAGCGGACGGTGTTCTGGTGCACGCCGAGGCGTGCACCGGCCTCGACCGGGTCGCCCTGGGACTCCAGCCACGCTCGCAGCGTCGCGACGTACTGGGTGGCGTGCTCGCCGTCGTGGCGGCGCAGCTCGGCGACCGGTCCGCGCGCCGGGGTCCGGCCCGTCCTGGCCGCCGCCCGCAACCGCTGGAGCAGGATGTCGTCCCACGACTCGTCGTAGGCCGGCGGTGCCGCGTCCGGCGGTCTCGCCTCGTGCAGCGCCAGGCACTCGTCGGCCTCCTGCCTGCTGGCGGGCAGGTCGGTGGCCGTGGCCGCGCCGCCGATGCCCGCCGTCACCACGACCTGCGCGGGCAGGGCGGCGTGCAGCTGGGACACCCACTCGCGCGCCGCGTCCACCCGGTCACCGGGCAGGATCGTGTAGAGGGTGTTGCCCGACAGCGTGCTGCGGCCCGGCCGCGACCAGCCGAACCCGGTCGTGGCGCGTTCGAAGGCCAGCAGCAGCGCGGCGTGCCGCTCGGCGCCGGTGCGCGCCCGGACCGCGACGACCCGCAGGTCGCTCTGCGGCAGGCCGAGCCTGCTGACCACGGTCGCGGCGTCCGCCGTCCCCTCCAGCAGCCGCATCGCCAGGTCCGACTCGACCTGGCGCTCCAGGTCGGCGCTGGCCCGCGAGCGCAGCAGGTGCAGCGCCACCGTGCGCGCTCCGTCGGCCAGCGCCGCGGACCGCACGCCGGTCAGCGGGCCGCCGCACGTCACCCACACCGACCCCAGCGGCTCCCTGCCCGCCCGCACCGCCACCACCGTGCGCCCGGTCAGCCCGTGCTCGTCGTCGCCCGCGACGAACAGCGGCTCGTCGGCGGCGGCCAGGTGCGCGAACACGCCTCGGGCCTCGAACAGCTCCCGCAGCCGGTCCGGCGCCCGCCGTCCCAGGATCGTCTCCAGCCGGGCCCGGTCGGCGCCCTGCTGCGAGTCGGAGTACGCCAGCACTCGCGAGGACCGGTCCTCGATGGTCACCGCGCCGCCGACCGCGTCCGCCAGGCTGTCGGCCAGGGCGAAGAGGTCGGTCGGACCGCGACCGGCCTCGGTCTCCCTGCCCTCCAGCACCAGCCCGTAGACCACCCCGGCCAGCTGGCTCCACGACACGGCGGGCTGGACCAGCAGCACCGCGACGCCCGCCGCCTCGCCCGCGGCGACCCCCTCGGCCTCCTCGGCCGTCGGGTCACCGCCCTCGCCGTGCACCAGGACCGCGCCCGCCCGTGCCGCCACCGCCCACTCCACGGCGGTGGCCACCGAGCCCGCGCCCACGGCCAGGAACACGTCGCCGTCGACCGCGCGGGCGTCGGTGGACTCGCGCAGCACCACCGTGCGCAGCTCGGTCGAGCGGGGCACCGGGCAGCACGCCAACCGCACCCCGTAGCCGCCGAGCACGTTCACCAGACGGTCCAACCTGATCATCAGCACCCCTCACGCCGACCGCCCACCGGCCCTCGCGCCCCTATCCTGGGCCCATGACCATCGTCGTGCCCTACCACCAGGACGAGCGGCTGCCGAAGGACGTGCTCCCCCTGCCCGGCCCGACGGACGTCGTCGAGGTCGACTTCCCCGAGGGTGACGTCTGGACCCGCCTGGTGGCCCTGTTCGACGTCGTCGCGGACCGGGTGGCAACCCGGCTCGACGCGCCAGGGGCAGGCACGCCGGTGGTGGTGTCCGGGGACTGCCTGACCGCGAGCGCGACGATCACCGGCGCGCAGCGCGCGGGCCTGGACCCGTCGGTGGTCTGGTTCGACGCGCACGGCGACGTGCACACCCGGCTCACCTCGACCTCGGGCTACCTCGGCGGCATGGCGCTGCGGCTGGTGCTGGGCGCCCACGAGGACCAGCTGGCCGCGCCGCTGGGGCTCAGGCCGCTGCCCGAGCACAGGGCGGTGCTGGTGGACGCGCGCGACCTCGACCCCGCCGAGGCCGACTACCTCGCGGCGGGCGAGGTCCGGCACTGCGGCGTCGAGGAGCTCCGGGCCCCGCTGCTCCCCGACGGGCCGCTCGTGCTGCACGTCGACCTGGACGTGATCACCGCCGACGAACTGCCCGGCATGCTCTTCCCGGTTCCGGGCGGCCCCACCCGACGAGCCGTGCTCGACGCCGTGCGCCGCGTGCTGGCGACCGGCCGCGTGGTCGCGGTGGACATCGCCTGCCCCTGGCACCCGGCCCGTGACGAGCGGGAGACCGCCACGAGGACAGGTCTGCTCGCCGAACTCCTGGCCGCGGCGGGCTGAGGCGCTCCGCGCACTGTCCACAGTGGCCGATCGGCGCGGCCGGGCCAGGTCCGCTCAGGACACGGCTGGCGGGTGTTCGCCGGAGGGGACGACCTGGCGCGGGGGCTGGCGGGAGCCGAGGAGGCCGTCGATGAGGACGTCGAACGCCCAGTCGGTCCTGGACTCGCCGTCGCCGGACAGGAGGTCGGCGCCGATGCGGGCGACGTGGGGGAAGCGGGTGGCGTCCGCGTCCGCGATGCGCGTCGCCAGTTGGGCCATGTCGTCGCCCCGGCGCGGGGACGACGTCCGGCCGCTCTGCTCCACCGCGACCGCGGTCGGGTGCAGCATCAGCAGGTCGACGCCCCACGCGGCGACCCGGTCCGACACCCCGCCCTCGACGAGCAGGCCGAGGACGGCGTTCGCGAGCGCCAGGTAGTTCGGTCCGCTGGGCTGGGTGGACAGGGCCATCCTGGCGATCTCGGGGTGCGACGTCAGCACGCGGCCGTACGCGGTCAGCAGGGCCTTCAACCGGTCCCGCCACGGCCCGTCGGCGGGGAGGTCCTCCGTGACGGGCGCCAGCAGCGAGTCGAGGATCTGCGTGTGCAGGTCCTCGGTGTTGCGGACGTAGACGTACAGCGAGGCCGCCCCGGTGTCGAGCGCGGCGGCGATGCGCCGCATCGTCACCTTGCCCAGGCCCTCGTCCCGCATGATCACCAACGCGGCGTCGATGATCCCCTGCCTGCTCAGCGCGGGTTTCGCCGGGCGGTCCCGCCTGCTGACGGGAGCCTTGGCACGGCCGTGGGGGGTCACGCGCCGAACGTATCACGAACACGTTCGTCACGAACTGCCGCGCACGGGGGTCCGGCGGCCGCGCGGCCGCCGGACCTCCGGGTCACGCGCTCAGCGCGATGTACTTCTCCTCCAGGAACTCCAGGATGCCGTCCGAACTCCCCTCCCGGCCGAGCCCGCTCTGCTTCACCCCGCCGAACGGCGCGGCCGGGTCGCTCACGACCCCGCGGTTCACCGCGACCATGCCCGCCTCCAGCCGCCGGGCGACGGCGACGGCCTCCGCCTCCTCGCCGAACACGTAGGCCATCAGGCCGTAGATGGTGTCGTTCGCCATCCGCACCACCTCGTCGACGTCGTCGTACGGCACGACCGCCACGACGGGCCCGAAGATCTCCACCGCGTTGATCGACGACCCGTGCCGCACGCCGGTGAGGAGGGTGACGTCGTAGAACGCGCCCTTCTCCGACGAGGTGCCGCCGTGCACGAGCGTCGCGCCCTCCGCGACGGCGGTGTCGACGATCGCCGCGACCTTGTCGCGCTCGGAGGTCGAGACGAGCGCGCCGACCTGCCGCGAGCGGTCGAGGCCGGGACCGACCGACAGCGCCGCCAGTTCGGCGGTCATCCGCTCGACGAACTCGTCGTGCCGCGAGCTGTGGACGTAGACGCGGTTGGCCGCGGTGCACGCCGCGCCGCCGTTGCGCATCTTCGCCGTCAGCGCCCCCTCGATCGTGACGTCCATGTCGGCGCCGGGGAGCACGATCAGCGGCGCGTTCCCGCCGAGTTCCATGGAGGCGCTCACCACGCTGTCGGCGCACGCGTGCAGCAGGTCCCGCCCGACCTCGGTCGACCCGGTGAACGAGAGCTTGCGCACCTCCGGCCGGTTGATCATCTTGGCCACGAGCGGCCCGGTCGGCACCGGCGTCACCAGGTTCACGACGCCGTTCGGGACGCCGACGCGCCGCAGCACCTCGACCACGTACGCCGCCGTCAGCGGGGTTTCCCGCGCGGGCTTGAGGATCGTCGTGCACCCGGCGGCCAGCGCGGGGGCGAGCTTGCGCGTCGCCATCGCGGCCGGGAAGTTCCACGGGGTGATCAGCAGCGCGACGCCGATGGGCTGCCGGTCGACGATGATGCGCTTGTCCCCCGCCGGTGAGAGGCGGTACTCACCGGGGATCCGCACGGCCTCCTCGGCGAACCAGCGGAAGAACTCCTTGGCGTAGCCCGCCTCCCCGATGGCGTCGGCCCAGGACTTCCCGTTCTCGCGCACGATGATCTCGGCGAACTGCTCGACCTCGGCGGTGAGCACCTCGTAGGCGGCGCGGAGCAGTTCGCCCCGCTCGCGCGGCGCGGTGGCGGCCCAGCCCTCCTGCGCGGCGGCGGCGGCGTCGACCGCGGCCATGCAGTCGGCCTCGGTGGCGGCGGCGAAGCTCGTGATCACGGTCAGGTCGGACGGGTCGACCACGTCGAAGCGCTCACCACCGCCGCCGGGCCGCCACGCGCCGTCGATGAAGAGGTCGGCGAGGTAGGTCATGGGTCGCTCCGTTCCGTGAGGCTGCCGGCGTAGGCGTGGTCGAGGATGTCGAGCAGCTGCTCGGGAGGTGCCGGGATCGGGGCGATGGCGATCAGCCGCGCCGACCGCGACGCCAGCTCGGCGAGCTGCGGCAGCTGCTGCCGGGTGACGCCGATGTCCCGGAGCGAGGCGGGCACGCCGATCGCGCGGTTGAGCGCGACGATCGAGGAGATGGCGTCCCGAGCCCGGCCGTCCGCGGTGGAGGCGGTGGACCCGAGCGCCCCGCCGACCGCGGCGATCCGCTCGGCGGCCCCGGCGTCGGCGAGGCACGCCCGCAGCACGTACGGCAGCAGCAGGCCGGTCCCGAGCCCGTGCGGCGTCTTGGTGGCGGCGCCGACCGGGTACTGGAGGGCGTGCGAGAGGTGCGTTCCGGTGGCCCCGAACGACACCCCCGCCAGGAGGCTGCCGAAGGCGACCTCCTCGCGGGCGCCGCGGTCGCCCGGCTCGTCGACCACCACCGGCAGGGACGTCCCGAGCAGTTCCACCGCGCGCAGCGCCAGGACGTCGGAGAACGCGTTGCGGCCGGTGAAGACGGGGAGCGTGCCGTCCCACGACGGCGCGAACCGCACGGCGGTGAACGACTCGACGGCGTGCACGAGGGCGTCGATGCCCGCGAACGCCGTCACGCTCCTCGGGGCGCCCAGGGTGAACTCGGGGTCGACGATCGCGGTGGTGGGGATCAGGTGCGGGCTGGAGATCCCCACCTTCATCTCCCGCTCGGGGTCGGACACCACGGCCACCGGGGTGACCTCCGACCCCGTCCCCGCGGTCGTCGGGACGGCGACCAGGGGCAGGGACGGCCCCGGCACCAGGTTCTCCCCGTAGTAGCGGCTCAACGGGCCGCCGTGCACGGCCAGCAGCGCGACCAGCTTCGCGGCGTCCAGGGCGCTGCCGCCGCCGACGGCGAGGACGACGTCGGGCCGGTGCTCCCGCGCGAACGCCGCCGCGGCCTCCAGCGACGCGGTGGGCAGCTCCGGCTGGACGTCGCTGTGCACGGCGACGTCGAACCCGTCGCCCCGGAGCCGGGTGAGCACCTCCTCGAAGAGGGTCGACCCGATCAGGAACGGGTCGACGACCGCGAGCACCCGGCGACCGCTCAGGCCGAGCACCTCGCTCAGCTGCTCGCGCGTCCCGTAGCCGAAGTGGACGCGGGTCGGGAGCCGGAGCGTCCCGGTCATGACGTCGTTCATCGTTCTCCTGCCCTACTTGAACGCGAGTGCGTTCGGCGGTGAACCCACCCCGCCGACGAGGTTCAGCGGCTTGCACGTCAGGAAGAACTCGAACACGCCGTCGGCGGCGCAGTCGGCCGCGAGGTCGTCGAGCTTCCAGAGTTCGCCCACCGCCATGCCGAGCAGCGCGATGAGCGGGCGGTGCAGCATCCCGCTGTGGTCGACGCCCCGCTCCGGCGGCCGGTCGCGGTCGGACCGGAAGTCCGACTCCAGCACGGGATCCGCCTCGACCGCCGGGTTGTCGCCCGCGACGAGCGCGATCTCGTGGTCCCAGAGCCAGCGCAGGACCGACTCGCGCTGCGCCAGCCCCGGCGACCTGTTGCGCCGGTTGAACTCCACGCGCTCCTCGGGGGACTTCGCGGTGTAGTTCCCGGCCCACCCGGTGCGCAGCAGCAGGATGTCGCCGCCCCGCCACTCGACGCCCTGCGACCGGGCCATCGCGTCGATCACCACGTCGTCGATCGCGATCGTCCGCTCGCAGTCGTAGGGCAGGCCCTCGGCGGCGAAGAAGCGGGGGACGTCGAGCAGGACGCCGCGGCCCGCGATGCCGGACTCCGCCCAGTGGTGGATGCCCAGCCGCGTCGAGGTCGCGTCGTTCTCGGCGGCGGGGAGGCCACCGTAGAAGCCGTGCTCCGGGTGGCCGATGTGGCGCAGCGAGTCGAGCTGCGAGGTGGACTGGAGGTAGAACGAGTCGAGCCAGTCGTCGCGGTGGTACTCGTTGTTGGCGAAGACGTGGTGCTCGGTGCGGGGCCTGGTCCCGGTCGGGTAGGGCTCGAACGCGTTGACCGGGTGGTCGAGGTTGAACCGGCGGCCGGTGCGCACCAGGCGGGCGGCGGCGGCGACCCGTTCGGGGGTCAGGAAGTTCACCGTGCCGAGCTGGTCGTCACGCCCGAAGACGTCCCAGCTCGACCCGGCGGGCTCGGCGTTCGCCAGCTCGTCATAGGTCGGCAACGCGTGTCCTCCCTTGGCCTCCGCCGAGTTCGTCGCTGAGCGCGGCGGCGGTGGTCACCAGCTTGGCGAGGGTGGGCGACCCGGACGAGAGGTCGGCCATCTGGTCGGCACCGAGCAGCGCGATGGTGGCGCAGATGCCGTACTCGTCGAACACCGGTGCCGCCGCGGCGAACAGGCCGTCGGAGTGGCTCACGATGCTGTACCCGTTGCGGCGGGCCATGAAGACCGCGGCCTCCACCTCAGCCCGCTTGGCGTCGGAGATGCCCTCGGTGGCCCGGTCGAACGCCTGCTCGTCCTGGCAGGACAGGAACACCCTCATCTGCGCCGAACTCACGTCGAGCTGCGTGCCCGCGTGGACGGTGACGACGACGGTGCGGCTGAGGTCCTCGTTGACGAGCGCCACGACCGGGCCGTGCGCGCCCCAGACGGCGAGCACGGTGGTCGTGCGGACGGCCGCGCTCAGCTCCGCCAGGAACGACGGGGCGATCTTGATGACGCGCCGCTGGAGGGCGTGCATCCCGAGCTGGAGCATCATGCCGCCCAGGACGAACGTGCCGCGCCGGTGCCCGCGTTCGAGGATGCCCGCCGTGACGAGCGAGGTGCAGTACCGGTAGGCCGTCGTCCGGTTCAGCCCGAGGCGCTCGGCCACGTCGGCGGCCGTCAGCTCGGTCGTGTGCGGGCCGAAGAGCGAGCAGATCTGGCCGACCCGCTGGACCGCCTGGATGTCGGAGCCGGACGCATCGCCCGAGTCAACGTTCGTCATGGCAGAACTGTAGTTCACATCGAGAACAGAATCGTCGCGAGATGCGGGGGTCGCCGTCACACCTCAGCCCACCAGCCAGTTGCCGAGCCTGGTGGTGACCGCGTCGAAGTTCTGCGAGTACCAGTCGATGTCCTGGACCACGGTCTTCCCCGTGTTCACCGGGCCGCCGACCTCCAGGAGCTTGCCGTTCTCGGAGAGGTTCGGCTTCGCGTTGAGGTTGACCGGCACGACCGCGAGGGCTTCGGCGATCCTCGCCGCGGGTTCGGGCTGCACCAGCGACTGGAGGAAGTCCTCCGCCGCCGCCTTGTGCTTCGAGCCGAGCGGCACGGCGAGCGCGTTGAGGGTCACCACGGTCGTGTCCCAGACCATCTTGACGTTCTTCTTGTCGTTGAGCAGCGCGATCATCCGCGAGTCGGGGAGCAGGAACATGTCGACCTGGTCGGCGCTGGCCGCCTGCTGGAGCGCGCCCACGTTGGCGGCGAACAGCGTGTCCCCGCGGATGGTGTCCCACTTCTTCAGCGCGCGGTCGACGTCGAGCGGGTAGATCTTGTCCGGCGCCACGCCGTCGGCGAGCAGCGGGAACTCCAGGATGCCGTTCTGGAGGTTGGTGATGACACCGCGCTTGCCGGGGAACTTGCCCGTGTCGAAGAAGTCCTTGAGGGTCTTGGGCCCCTCCGGGTACTTGGCCGCGTTGTAGCCGAAGATCGTGGCGTTGGACCAGTTGCCCACGTAGCACTCCCCGATCGCCTGCGGCGAGAACTCCTTCGGGTCGAGCTTGGGCAGGTTCAGCTTCTCGAAGAGGGTGCCGCAGTTCTGCTTGGCCGCGGCGGGGGCCACGGACATGACGTCCCACTGCACGACGCCCGCCTGCACCTGGGCCTTGACCTGCGCCACGTCGGCGGGCGAGGAGTTGGCGAAGGTCACGTTGGGGTGCGCGGCGGTGTAGGGCTCCTGGAAGGCCTTGATCTGCGCGTCCTGCCCGGACCCGCCGTAGGACACGAAGGTGAGCTTCTCCGGGCCGCCGGTGCCGCTCGCGCTCCCGTCGTCCGCGCCGCCGCAACCGGCGAGCAGCGCCGCCGCGGCGGCGAGGGCGGTGCCCGCGAGGGCCGTTCTTGATCGAGACGCCATTGTCCACACCTCTCGTCGGGAGTCTGTCGGGCAGTGGATCGAATTTGTTCACGATGCGATCTGCCAACTCCGTAATGCGAACACGATACCTAATATTGCCTGGTAGGTACAGCGTTGAGGCCCGAATCTCCGCCGTTCGTGGCGCGACGCGCGACCCGGCTCCCACGATGCGGTGACGCGGCGCGCGGCGCCGTGCGAGGGCACGCCGAAGAGGCGCGCTGCCGGTCGGGCAGCGCGCCTCCTGGCGGGCGTTCGGGGGTCAGGCCGCGACGATCCGCTGCGACCGGGGCCGCCACCACATCACGACGTCGTCGCCGATGGCGTAGTCGCCGCGCAGCGCGCTGATGCGGGCGCGGCCGAACAGGCCGCGCTCGCCGATGGTGAGCAGCAGCGTGCGGTAGGCGCCCATGTACTCGACGTCGCGCACGGTCGCCCGCACGGCGTTGGCGCCCGCGGGCACGGCGTCGCGACCGCCCGCCACCTCGACGTCCTCGGGCCGCACGACGATCGCGCAACCCGAGGGCACGCCGGGGTGCGCGGAGACCGTGGCCGGGTCGACGGCCCAGGACTCCCCCTCCCACACGACGCTCCCGAGGGCGGTCCGCCCGAGCTCGAACACGTTCGAGTCGCCGAGGAACCTCGCCGTGAAGAGGGTCTCGGGCTCGGCGTAGAGCTGCTGAGGCGTGCCGACCTGTTCGATGCGCCCGCTGTTGAACAGCGCGATCCGGTCGGCGAGGTTCATCGCCTCCTCCTGGTCGTGCGTCACGAAGACGAACGTGGACCCGACCTCGCGGTGGATCCGCCGGATCTCCGTCTGGAGGGCCGCGCGCAGGTTGCGGTCGAGCGCGCCCAGCGGTTCGTCCAGCAGGAGCGCCTTGGGCTCGAAGACGATCGCGCGGGCCAGCGCGACCCTCTGCTGCTGCCCACCGGACAGCTTCGAGGGGTGGGTGTCGTCGCGCCCGGTCAGCTGCACGAGCTCCAGCACCTCGGCGACCTTCCTGGCGATCTCCTGCTTGCCGACCTTGCGCTGCCGCAACGGGTACGCCACGTTCTGCGCGATCGTCATGTGCGGGAACAGCGCGTAGTTCTGGAACAGCATCCCGAGGTTGCGGCGGTGCGGCGGGACGTCGCTCACGTCGGCCCCGTCGAGCGAGATCGTGCCCGCGGTGAGGGTCTCGAACCCGGCGATCAGGTTGAGCGTGGTCGTCTTGCCCGACCCGCTCGGCCCGAGCAGCGTCATGAACTCGCCGGGCTCGATCGTCAGCGAGATGTCGTCGACCGCGGGCGTGGTGAGCCCGTAGTCCTTGGTGACGGACTCCAGGCGGATCTCGGTGCCGCGCCCGGTCTCCCGCGGCGTTGCGGTGAGCTCCGCAGTGGTCTGGCGTGTCATGGTCGCGGCTCCCGTCGACTGCCCGCCCGGCCGCGCAGCAGCTGGGGCAGGATGAAGATGATGGTCACGGCGACGACCATCAGGCTCGATGCCGCCGAGATCGTCGGATCGATCTCGACGGTGACGCTGTTGTACATCTGCACGGGCATGGTCTGGAACAGCGGGGACCTCAGGAACAGCGCGATGACCACCTCGTCGAACGAGACGATGAAAGCGAAGATCCCGCCGGTGAGGATGCCCCTGCTGATCAGCGGCATCGTCACCTGGACGAACGACTTCAGCGGGCTGGCTCCGAGCGACGCCGCGGCCTTGAGCAGCCGCTGGTCGAAGCCGCCGAGGGCACCCGTGACGGAGACCAGCACGTACGGGACGGCTATCGCGGTGTGGGCGAGCACGTACCCGGTCACCGTGCCGGTGAGCCGCCACCCGAGGAAGGAGATGTACACCGCGACCGCGACGACGATCGCGGGCGAGACGATCGGCACCATCAGCACCGTGCGGACGAGCCTGGCGAGCCGTCCGTCCAACCCGGACAGCGCCACGGCCGCCGCGGTCCCCACCGTCGTGGCCAGCAGCGCCGTGAGCGAGGCGACCAGGAACGAGTTCCCGAGGGAGTCGAGCCAGATCGGGTTCGTGAAGAAGTTCTCGTAGAGCCGCAGCGAGAAGCCCGGCGGTGGGAACTGGAAGGTCGTGGCTGAGCTGAAGCTCATCGGGATGACGAACAGCGTCGGCAGGATGAAGAAGGCGATGACGAGGCCGCCGACGACCTTGAGCCACCACGGGATCGGGTCGATCGTGTCGGGTCGCCGACGGGTGCGCACGGGGGTGCTCATCAACGGTCCTTCGGTTGACTGGTCGCGACCACACCGATCGCGGACACGGTGCCGCCCACCCGGTTCGCCCACACGACGAGCCCGAGCGTGATCACCAGCACGACCATGCCGAGTGCTCCCGCGGCGGCGAAGTCGAGCAGGAGGGTGGTCCGCTGGGCGAGCAGCTGGGCGACGAGCGACTGCTGGGGCGACCCGAGCAGCGCGGGCGTCACGTAGAACCCGAGGCTCAGCGTGAACACGAGCATCACGCCCGCCATCACCCCGCCGCGCGACAGCGGCCAGAAGACCTTCCAGAACGCCGCCGTCGGGGACGAGCCGAGGCCCCTCGCGGCGAGCAGGAGCTTCCGGTCGATGGAGCCGAGGGTGCTGAACAGCGGCAGCACCATGAACGGGAGCATCACCTGGGTCATCGCGATCGTGACGCCCGCGTTCGTCCCGTAGAGGACGACGTCGTCGACCCCGATCAGCTCGAACGCGCTCTGCACCGGACCGCCGTCCTGGAGGATGATGATCCAGGCGAAGTTGCGCGCCATCACGGACGTCCAGAACGGGATGAGGACGACCACCAGCAGGATGCCGCGCGCACGGGGGCTCACCCTCGTCATCAGGTACGCGTAGGGGTAGCCGAGCAGCAGGGCGGCGAGCGTCACCACCGCGGCGGTCAGCGCCGTGCGCCCGAGCACCGTCATGGTCACGCCGTCGGTGAAGAGGTGCTCGTAGTTCGCCAGCGTGAGGTCGGGGCTGGAGACGCTGCGGACGAACGTCCCGCCCAGCGGTACCAGCAGGATCCCGGTCAGCAGGGCGAGCGCGGGCACCAGCGGGAGCCAACTCGACCATCTGATCTTGCGCGAGGACATCCTCGTCCCCTTCCGGCTCGAAGCTGACGGCTCAGTAAAGCAAGCCGTTGTTCAGGTCGCAATCGCTAGGTTCGTATCGCGAACACTTGGTGGGCCGTACGTGAGTGGCCAGTGACAACGAGCGACAAGTTCGTTCCACATCCCGAACTCAGGCGCTGTACCCGCCGTCGACGGGCAGGACCACCCCGCTGACGTGGCTCGCCCGGTCGCTCAGCAGCCACGCGGCGGCGTTGGCGGTCTCGGTGGTCGAGCCCGCCTTCCGCAGCGGGACGGCCGCGAGCCTGCGCTCCACCGCCTCCGGGTCCTCCGCCCGCCACTTCGTGAACATCGGGGTCTCGGTGGGACCGGGGGCGATGACGTTGACGCGGATGCCCAGCGGCCCGTTGTCGTGGGCCGCCGTGCGGGTGAGGCCGATGACCGCGTGCTTCGTCGCCTGGTAGGCGCCGAGGCCGGTGTTGCCGCGGAACCCGCCGACGCTGCTCGTGTTGACGATCGCGCCACCGGACTCGCGCATCGCCCGGATCTCCTCGCGCAGGCAGAGCCACGTGCCCTTGACGTTCACCGCCATCACCCGGTCGAAGTCCTCCTCCGACACGTCGTCGAGCCTGCCGTACTGGTTGACGCCCGCGTTGTTGAACGCCCCGTCGAGCCTGCCGAACCGGCTGAGCGTCGCGTCGACGAAGCGGGCGACGTCGGCCCCGACGCTGACGTCACCGGCGGTGTGGGCGACGTCGTGCCCGGCCGCGGTCAGCTCCCCGGCGAGCGCCGCGAGGGTGGCCTCCGAGCGCGCCGCGATCATGACCGACGCGCCCTCCTCGGCGAACACCCGCGCGGCGTCGGCCCCGATGCCGGTGCTCCCGCCGACGACGAGGACGACCTTGCCCGCGAGCAGCCCGGTTCCTGGTGGCCTCTGGGCCTGTGCGTTGTCGGACAAGGTGTCCGCCTCCTGGTTGTTCGGTGTGGTCTCGGTGCCGACCCTGGCACGGTGTGCCGGTCAGCGCTGGTCAGAGCTGGTCGGCGGTCGGACGCGCGCCCGCCGACCGTCCCGCCCGGACGGCGGCGGCCGCCGCCGCCCCGAGCAGGCTGGCGTCGTTGCTGAGCATCGTGAACGCGTAGCCCGCCGCGACGGCGGCCCGCACGGACCGCTCGGTCGCGCCGCCCGCGTTGCCGATCGGCTTGCCCGCCGCCGTGCAGCCCGCGATGGCCGCGGCGATCAGCTCCACGACCCTCGGGTCGTCCTCGGTGGTCGCCTCCGACGTGCTCAGGTCCGCGGCGCCCACGAGCAGCGCGTCGACCCCCTCGACCGACGCGATCCCTCCCGCCGACCTGGCCGCGAGGGCGCTCTCGACCTGCGCGATGAGCACCACCTCCTCCTGGCCGAAGCGGAGGTACTCGGCGCGGTCCAGCGCGCCCCACGCGCCCGCCCGGCTCGTCGCGCCGACGCCCCTGGTGCCCCACGGCGGGAAGCGGACGGCCCGCACGGCCGCCTCGGCCTCGGCGACCGTGTCCACGTGCGGCAGCATGATCCCCTCGGCGCCCGCGTCGAGCAGGCGCTGCACGACACCGCCGTCCAGCGCGGGGACCCGCACGACCGGCGCCACCCCGAGGTGGGTCGCGGTGCCGATCAGCCGGTAGGCCGTTTCGAGGTCGATCGGCGAGTGTTCGAGGTCGACGACCACGAAGTCGAAGCCCGCCAGCGCGATCAGCTCGACGCTCTCCACCACCGGGAGCTTCACCCACGTGCCGAGCGCGGGCCCGTCGGACCTGGCCAGGGCGGCGCGGAACAGGCTGCGGCGCGGCGCGGTCATCGGGCGGGGTAGTCGGTCGCGTTGAGCACCCAGCCGGGTCGGGCGGAGAAGTCCTCGCGCGGCGGGGAGAAGATGTCGACCAGCTGCTGGTGCGACCCCACGCCCTGGGTCGTGTGGACGCTCGGCGGCGGGATGACGGTGATCGACGGCGATCCGACCCTGCCGTGCTCCTCGGGGCGCCACCGCGTCGAGTCCGGGCCCCAGGGGTACTGCACGTGGTGGATGAACTCGCCCTTGAGCGCCAGCGACAGCTGTTCGAAGTCGTCGTGGTGGTGCGGGGAGAGCTTGAGCGGGTCGCGCGGCGTGGGCTCCTCGGCGAGGAAGTTCACCATCAGGTTCGTCGTCCGGAAGATCCGGCCGAACCGGCCCGGCGCGATCGGCGTCTCCGCGAGCGGGTGGACGCGCAGCCGGAAGCCGCCCACCGGGTCGGGCCACGGCACGAGCGGGGCGCAGCGGGGGTCCGGCTCGGCGTAGGCGTCGGCGTTGAGCGCCGCCCCGCGCAGGTCCTCGGCGACCGAGGAGAACACCCGGATGACGGGGCCCGCGGTCAGCGCCTCGACGACGCTGTCCCCCGGCGGCACCACGACGAACGCCTCCTCGTCGACCTTCGCCCGCTCACCGCCCGCGACGACCCGGATCGGGGCGCTGTCGGAGTGGACCAGGACGGCGTACTCGTCGGGCTGGTCGTCGCGGGTGAAGCAGTCGCCCGCGACCGCCTCCGTGTAGGCGAACACCACGTTCTGGCCCCGCGTGATCCACGTCCGGCTGCCCGCCGGGCTGATCGACGTGGGCGGTCGACCGGTGAACTCCAGGTACTGGGCGGCGGCGATCGGGGTGGACGGGTCGACCGCCGCCCGCTCGGACGGGGCGCTCGCCAGCTGGGACCTGATGTCGTCCTTGGCGTACATCGTCATGTCGGCACCTCTCGTGACCGTTGCGTGGTGGTGTGCTGCGCGCCCTTGAGGCCCAGCATCCGGCGGACGTCGGCGGGCGTCGCGATCTCCCTGCCCAGTCCGGTGAGGACGTCCCGGACCTTGCGCACCTGCTGGCTGTTGCCGGTGGCCTTCTCGCCCTTGCCGATGTACAGGTTGTCCTCCAGCCCGACGCGCACGTGGCCGCCCAGCCACGCGCTGTGGGTGCAGAACTCCATCTGCTGCCGCCCGGCGGCGAAGGCGGAGAAGTGGTAGTCGGCGCCGAAGAGCTTGTCGGCGATGGCGACCATGTGCGTGAGGTTGGCGTGGTCGGCCCCGATGCCGCCGAGGATCCCGAAGACCCCCTGCACGAGGAACGGCGGCTTCGCGAGCCCCCGGTCGGCGAAGTGCGCGAGGGTGTACAGGTGGCCGATGTCGTAGCACTCGTACTCGAACCTGGTGCCGCCCCGCTCCCCCAGCTCCCGCAGGGCGTGCTCGATCTGCTCGAAGGAGTTGACGAACGGCGTGCGGTAGGTGTTCTCGACGTAGGGCTTCTCCCACGCGTGCTTCCAGGTCGTCACCCGGTCGGCGATGCCGGAGTAGACGAAGTTCATCGACCCCATGTTGAGCGAGGCGAGTTCGGGGCTGAACCGGACCGCCGCGGCGAGCCGCTCCTCGATCGTCATGGACGACGCGCCGCCGGTCGTGATGTTGACGACCGCGTCGCACCCCGCCGCGATCGGCGGGATGATCTCCTCGAAGACCTCGGGTTCGAACGCGGGCCTGCCGTCGGCCGCGTGCCTGGCGTGGAGGTGGATGACGGCGGCCCCGGCCTCCGCGGCGGCGAGCGACTCCGCGACGACCTCCTCCGGGGTGATCGGGAGGTGGTCGCTCTGCGACGGCACGTGGACCGAGCCCGTGATCGCCGCGCTGATGATCACCCGTTCGGCGGCCCTCACGACGGGCTCTCCTCCAGCCCCAGCAGGAACGCGGGGTTGTCGGCGATCATCCTGCGGACGTCCTTCTCGGGCACGCCGTGGTCGAGCAGCGCGGCGACGAGGTAGAGGTAGCCGTCGACGGGCAGCGGGTTGCCCTCCTGGCCGAGGTCGGACGAGATGACCGTCCTCTCGGGACCGACGCGGTCGATCCAGTCCAGCAGCTGCTGGATCGGCCACCCGATCGCCGTCACCTCCGGGTGGTACATGGCGATCTCGTGCTCGACGTAGGCGCCGAGGCCCACCAGTTCCTCGATGTCGGAGTTCGACGCGCCCACGATGAAGTCGGGGTGTTGCAGGAGCAGCCGTCGGACGCCCTTGCCCGCGGCCACCTCGAACAGCGCCTTGGCGGGCTCGCCGCCCAGGTGGCCGCCGGTGAGCAGCGCGCCGGTCTCGGCGACGATGTCGACGACCCCGCGCGTGCCCGCCGAGACCTCGCCGGCCTCGTCGAAGATCGACACCTCGGTCTCGGCCAGGTCGACGGCCGCGGCCGGGAAGTCGCCGCCGTGGCTGTGGTGGTCGATGTGCTGCTTGGAGCACGTGGTCGGGGCCCAGACGCAGCGCCCGCCCATCCGCAGGCTCATCGCCACGGCCGACGGGTTCATGCCGCCGACCTCGCTGTTGAGCGCCACGCCGCCGTAGACCGGCGTGGGGGCGTCCGCGAGCCAGGGACCCATGGCGAGCAGGTCCATGACCGTGTTGTGGTGGTGCGACTTGACCAGGATCGCGCGCATGCCGATGCGCGCCCCGTCGTAGGACGCCTCGACGTGGTCCAGCCGTCGCGGGAACGGACTGGGACCCGAGTGGCAGTGCAGGTCCACGGCGCCGTTCAGGACCTTCAGCAACGCCGGCGAGACCGGCTGCGCTCCTTCGGCTGACAGCATCGGCGAACCTCCGTAAGGTGCGGACTGTGAACAGTGAGTTCACCATACGGATTTGATTGTTCGCTGTCTACGCAGTCACGGGACGAACGCGGAGAAAAGTGGCAGGAGCAGGGAGTTCTCGCCGACGAGTGGAGCGGACCGGATTCCGGTGACGTTCACCGAACACTAAGAACGTTCGTCATGTGAACTCGATGTTCAGCCCGGCGTGGTCGAGCCCTGGGCGCACCGGCGGGTGTTCCGCCGGGAGCGGAACCGCTTGCCCCCGGACACCCCGCCGGTGCCAGGATCAGCGCATGGCGGACATCCTCCCCTTCCAGCACAGGCACGCCACCGCACCGGACCGCGAGCCGGAACCGCTGTGGCGCGAGGCGCTGGGCCGGACCCTGCGCACGGCGAGGGAGGAGCAGGGGGGCCGCCTCGTCGACGTCGCGGACCGGGCAGGCATCTCCCCGCAGTACCTCTCGGAGATCGAACGCGGGCGCAAGGAGCCGTCCAGCGAGATGATCGCCGCGGTCACCGGCGCGCTCGGCGTCGACCTGGCCGACCTGCTCACCGACGTCGCGGGCGCCGTCCGCCGCCGCCCCGGCGCCGTCCGCACCCCAGGACGCCGCCCGGCAGGCCCCGTGCTGCTGGCCGCCTGACCCCCCGCGACCGGACCGCACCCCCCGGCCGTCCGGTCGCACGGGTTCAGGGCCGCTGGTCGAGGACCAGGTCCGCGAGCCCGTAGTCGACGGCCTCCTTCGCGTCGAACACGCGGTCGCGGTCGGTGTCGTGCCGCAGGTCCGCGACGGCGCGGCCGGTGTGCGCGGACAGGATCTCCTCCAGCTGCGTGCGCACCCGCACGACCTCGTCGGCCTGGAGGATGAGGTCCGGGATGGTGCCGCGGCCCTGCGCCGCGGGCTGGTGCAGCACCACCCTGGTGTGGGGCAGCACGAACCGGTGCCCCGGCGCGCCCGCGGCCAGCAGCACGGCGCTGGCGGCGACGGCCTGGCCGACGCACGTGGTCGCCACCGGGGCCTTGATGAAGCGCATGGTGTCGTACAGCGCGAGCATCGCGGACGGGTCGCCGCCCTCGGAGTTGATGTAGAGGCTGATCTCCCGCTCCGGGCTGTCGGCCTCCAGGTGCAGCAGCTGCGCGATCAGCGCGTTCGCCACGCCGGAGTCGATCGCGGTGCCCAGGTAGACGATCCGCTCCGACAGCAGGTGCGAGTAGACGTCCATGATCCGCTCGCCGCCCGCGTTGCGCGTGATGACGTTGGGGATGGTGTAGGTGCTCATGCGCGGACCCCCGTCGAGCTGAGCCCCAGCGCGTGGGTGCGCACGGGCACGACCTGGTCGAGGCTGGACACGATGTGGTCGATGAAGCCGTACTCGCGCGCCTGCCCCGCGGTGAACCAGCGGTCGTGCAGCGAGTCGGTGAAGATCCGCTCGACCTCCTGGCCGGTGTCCTCCGCGATGATGCCGAGCACCGTGTCGCGCATGTGCCGCAGGTCGTCGGCCTGCACCTCCACCTCGACCGCCGACCCGCCGATCCCCGCCGAGCCCTGGTGCATCAGGATCCTGGCGTGCGGGAGGGCGAAGCGCTTGCCGCGCGTGCCCGAGGACAGCAGGAACTGCCCGGCGCTGCACGCCAGTCCCAGCGCGAGCGTGGACACGTCGCACGGCACGAGCCGCATCACGTCGCGGATGGCCAGCATCGACGGGACCGAGCCGCCCGGCGAGTGGATCCACAGCGCGATGTCCTTGCCGGGGTCGTCGCTCGCGAGCGACAGCATCTGGGTGGCGAGCACGGTCCCGTTGTCGTCGTCCAGCACGCCGTCGAGGATGAGCACGCGCTGGCTGAGGAACCGTTCTCGGAGTCGGTGGTCGAAGAGCGGCTGCTTCTCGTTCGTCATGCCCCGACGATGCCCCGCCGGGGGCGCCGCCCGCGGACCGATCTGCTGTGAGCGGATCAGCCCACGGCGGACGCCCCCTCCCTCCACCGTGGACCGCGGGCGCCGTCGGGGGACCCCGTGCTCGGGCCGGTGGTCCGCGACCTCCTCGGGGCTCAGCGTCGAGCAGGCGCGCGCGGAGCGCGGCCCCGACGGCTCCGGCGGCCCGGTACCGCTCGTGGGCGCGGGCGCACGGGCATCTCCGCCGAGGACCTGCCGCTTCGAGCACCCTCGACGCGGGGACCGCGTTCACGCTCGCTTCCCGGAGGGGAATGTCGAGAAATCACCCGATGGGTGGGCGGACGACGATATTCGGAATGCCAAAGGATAGGCTCCCCTAAATTGCTGTCACATTGCGGACTCCGGGTGGCGGTGGCATCGTTCGGCTGGTCCGAATTGATTCCCACCACGCAATGCGGAGCTGACATGACCACGCTTGAGAATCCGGCTATGCCCGCCGTCCACGAGTGCACCGTGAGCGGCTGCTCCTACAACCACGACGGCTGCCACGCCTTCGCCATCACCGTGCGCGGCGAGAACGGCGCGGCCGACTGCGGCACCTTCATCCCGCTGAGCACCAAGGGAGGCCTGGACAAGGTCGTCGCGAAGGTGGGCGCGTGCTCGCGCACCGACTGCGTCCACAACGCGTCCCTGGAGTGCACCGCGCAGAGCGTCCGCATCGGCCAGGGCGAGGGCGACCACGTGGCCAACTGCCTGACCTACACCAGGGCCTGATCGGCGCTCGCCCCACCGGCGACGCATTGATCGAACGTTCCGCGAAGTGCGTCCGGGTACCGGTGCGGGAATGCGGTGCCAATTCCGAGTTCACCGGAACGGGTGGATCATCACCACCACTTCCGACGGGTTGTCCCGTCCGCGATCACCCCGGTGAGATCGGTGTCGGTGAAGTCGGTGTCGGTGTCGGTGTCGGAGAAGTCGAAGTCGGCGTCGGTGAGATCGGTGCGGGTGAGCACCGCGGCTGCCGAGACGCCCGCCCTCGGCGCCGGACCCGGTTCCCACCAGAGCACCACCTGGTCTGGCGGGCGTGCTCACCAGCGCTCGGACACCCGGCCCTCGCCCCCGGTGACGGCGATGGGCCCGGTGACGGCGATGGGCCCGGCCGGTCCGGGTCGTTCGTCCCTCGTCCGTGCTCCCCGTGGGCACCACGATCGAAGGACCACGGACGAGGAGCTGATCACCATGAGCACGGCGCAGCGGATCATCGTCGGCATCGACGGCTCGCCCGCGAGCACGGCGGCCCTGAGGTGGGCGGTCCGGCAGGCCAGGAACTCCGGGAGTCCGGTGCTGGCGGTGTCGGTGCGCGGGATCGACGTCAAACCGCCGTCCAGCACGCCGCTGCCGGTCACCGAGCCCCTCGGGGCCGACCCGTCCCGCGAGCAGCACGCGCTCGCCCTCCGGACGGCGGTCGAGGAGCTGGGTCAGGACGCGGAGGGGGTCGTGATCGACCAGCTCGTCCCGACCGGCGAGCCCGCGAAGGTGCTGGCGGAGCTGTCCGAGGGCGCCGAGGGGCTGGTGCTGGGCGGCCACGGCTACCGGAGGTCGGGCCTGACGGTGATCGGCTCGGTGGCGGCGCACTGCCTGCGCCACGCCCGCTGCCCGGTCACCGTGGTGCCGCTCGCGTCGGTGCGCGCCGACGGGACCGCGGTGCCGGACCCCGCACGGGAATCCCGCTGAGAGCGGGTGGCTCACCGCCGTGCGCGGCAGAGTCCTTGGACTCTGTTCCCCCGTGGTCGACGGAGGCACCGTCACCACCAACGGAGTACCGTGCGCCGGGCCGATCGCGTGACGGTGGGGCCCGGCTTCGCTCTTGGAGGTGGTGGGGGTGCCCACGAGGATCTTCCTGGTGGACGACCACGAGATCGTCCGCAGGGGTGTGGCGGAGCTGCTCGGGGAGGAGGGGGACCTCGACGTCATCGGCGAGGCGTCGTCGGTGTCCGAGGCGCTCGCCAGGGTTCCGGCCAGCGGCGCGGACGTCGCGGTGCTCGACATCCGGCTCCCGGACGGCAACGGCATCGAGCTGTGCCGCGACCTGCGGTCCGAACTGCCCGACCTGAAGGTGCTGATGCTGACCTCGTTCGCCGACGACGAGGCGCTCTTCGACGCGATCATGGCCGGGGCGTCGGGTTTCGTGCTCAAGCAGATCCTCGGCGGCGACCTCGTGCACGCCGTGCGCACGGTCGGCGGGGGCCAGTCGCTGCTCGACGCGAAGACGACGTCGGCGCTGCTGAACCGGATCCGCCGCGAGCGCGACAACGGCGACCCGCTGCGGACGTTGACCGAGCAGGAGCGCACGGTGCTCGACCTCATCGGCGAGGGCCTGACCAACCGGCAGATCGCCGACCGCATGTTCCTGGCGGAGAAGACCATCAAGAACTACGTGTCGCACCTGCTCGCCAAGCTGGGGATGCAGCGCCGGACCCAGGCCGCGATCCTCGCCAGCCAGCTCCGGAAACCGGGTCAGGGCACCACCGAGGCCTGAACACGGCCCCCTGGCCCGCGAGGACGCGGTGTACGTCCCTGCCGTCCGAGGACTTTCGACGGTGTGCCGGGAAGCCCGGACGAACGACAGTGGGAGGGGTCAGGTCAACTTCCCGGTTCGACGAGGTGAGAAGCGATGGGCGCGGTGGTGCCGACGTTGGGTCTGGCCGAGGACGACGTCAGCGGCGTGCTCGAAGCGGCGTCGTTGGCCCCCTCCCTCCACAACAGCCAGCCGTGGCGGTTCGCGCTGCACCCGGACCGGGTCGAGCTGCACTTCGACCCCGGCGAGCAGCTGCTCGCGACCGACCCCGAGAGCCGTGAACTGCGGCTGTCCTGCGGTGCCGCGCTGCTGAACACGCGGCTCGCCCTCCAGGGCCTCGGCATCCGACCGCTGGTCACGCTGCTGCCCGGCCAGGGCGCGGGCGGCGCGCTCGCGGTCGTCCGGCGCGGCGGGCGGTTCACCGCCACCGAGGAGTCCTGTTCGCTGCTCAGGGCCGTGGCGCACCGCAGGACCAACCGGCACCCGTTCTTCGACGACCCGGTGCCCGCGCGGCACCGGCAGCTCCTGGTGCGGGCGGCGGAGCAGGAGCGGTCGTGGCTGCACGCCGTGACCACCCGCGAGGAGAAGGTGCGGCTGCGGGACCTCGTGCAGCTCGCGCACCGCGACCAGCTCGCCGATCCGGGTGTGCAGGCGGAACTGCGGGAGTGGACGGGAGACCGGGCCGACCGGGGGCACGGGGTGCCGTCGACCTCGGCCGGGCCGACTCCCGCGCCGCAGGACGAGTGGGCGTTGCGGGACTTCGCCCCCGGCGCGTCGGCGGCCCGGTCGTCGGGCAAGGACTACGAGCCCGATCCGCTCGTCGTCGTGCTCTGCTCGTTCTACGACGGGCCCCTCGCCGAACTCCAGGCGGGCCAGGCCCTCCAGCGCGTGCTGCTGGTGGCGACCACGCTCGGCCTGTCCGCCTCGTTCCTGTCGCAGGTGGTGGAGGTCCGGCGGGCGCGCGACAGCCTGCGCCGCGTGCTGGGCGGCTCCCTGTTCCCGCAGACGGTGCTGCGGATCGGCTTCGGGTCCCCCGTGCCGCCGACACCGCGCCTGCCGGTGCGGGAGCTGGTCCTGTCGTCGTGCGGCGTCGACACGGGACCCTGACCGATCATGTCCTCTGTGGACGGTACTGCTGGGGGGCGGGACCTCGGGGCACGGCGGCAGGACCTTCGACTCTCGGCCCGGCCGTTCCCGCGCACGAAGCTGGACCAGGAACCGCACTCCGCGGTGTGAGGAGCTGAACGATGCGAGCAGAAGACGTCATGTCCAGTCCCGTGGTCACGGTCCGGCCCGACACCCCCGTCAAGGCCGCCATCGGTCTGATGACCTCGCACGGCTTCACCGCGCTGCCCGTGGTCGACGCCGACGACCGGCTGGTCGGCATCGTCACCGAGGCCGACCTGGTGCGCGACCGCGTCATCCCGGACGCCCGCACCCTGGTGTGGCGGGAGGACAGGGCCCCGGTGGTCGAGCCGCCGCCCGACGCGGTCGGCGAGGTCATGACCAGCCCGGCGACGGCGGTCCGCCGCAGCGCCGACATCGCCGAGGTGGCGACGGTGATGCTGGACGGCCACATCCGCTGCACCCCCGTCGTCGACCGCGGGAAGCTGGTCGGTGTCGTGAGCCGCCGGGACCTGCTGCGCACGCTGGCCCGCGACGACCGCGCGATCGTCGCCGACGTCCGGCACGTGCTGGCCAAGTACGGCGGGCACGGCCGCTGGGCGGTGTCCGTCGCCGACGGGGTCGTGACGGTCGTGGACGAGTTCGACGACGCCGAGGACCGGCACGTCGCGAGCGTGCTGGCCCGCAGCGTCCCCGGTGTCCAGGCCGTCACGGTGACGTCGAGGCTCGACGAGAGGGTCTGACGGGCCTACCGCTCGTCGCAGCCCAGTTCGCCGTGCACGTCCACCACACCGGGCAGGAGGCGGACCGACGCGAGGGCGCGGTCCACCTGACCGCGCCGCTCCAGCCACCCGGAGAGCCGCACCCTCCCCTCCCGGACCGACACGACGACCAGGTCGGGGTCGACGCCGACGTCCTCGCGCAGCACCCGGCGCACGTCGGCCCGGATGTCGTCGTCCTCGCGCAGGTAGTCCCGGAGCAGGTCGCGGCGCGCGAGCACACCGACCAGCACGCCGTCGTGGTCGACGACGAACAGCCGCCGCACGGTCGACTGGGCCAGCAGGGCGATGGCCTCGCTCACCGGCGCGTCGGGGGCGATGACGATCGCGGGTGTGGTCATGACGTGGCTCGCGGTGGCGCCGAAGGCCTTGCGCCACCGCGCCAGCCCGCCGCCGGTCGTCGGGGCGGGGACGCTGCCTCCCCGGTACTCGCGGTTGGCGAGCAGGTCGGCCTCCGACACGACACCGGCGACCGCACCGCCGTCCAGGACCGGGACGGCGCTGATGCCGTGCTCCACCAGCAGCGCCGTCACCTCCCTGACGGGCGTGTGCAGCTCCACGGTGACGACCGGACTGGTCATCACCGACGCCACGCTGGGTTCGCGCACGGTCTCCTCCTCCCGGTCACACCGCCGACCCGGCGGTCTCGACGTCCTCCCGCGCCCGCACCACGAGGACCGACGACCTCGACACCCGGCCGGGGTTGACGACGGGGGTCCGCATCACCCGCTCCAGGTCCGGTCACGAACCTCCGGCAGATCCTCACCGGTGCGGCGGATGTGGTTGTGGTGCGCGGTGTGCCTGTCCCGCAAGTGCTGCCGCAGGTGCCCGATCCGACCCGCCACCCTCGGCACCCGCTCCAGCGCCGCGAGCGCGAGGGTGCAGCGGTCGACCTCGTCGAGCACGCACATGTCGAACGGCGTCGTCGCGGTGCCGTTCTCGTGGAAACCGTGCACGTGCATCCGGTCGTGGCCGGGCCTGCGGTAGGTCAGCCGGTGGATCAGCCACGGGTACCCGTGGTAGGCACAGATCACCGGCGCGGTGCCGGTGAAGACCTCCTGGTAGTCCCTGTCGGAGATCCCGTGCGGGTGCAGCCCGGACGCGACACCCGAGGAAGTCGTCCGCACCCTGGAGCGCATGTACGTCAGCGCCCTGGCGAGCACGGGGGCCGCGGTCGGGGCCACCGCGGCCGCACCCGCCGTCGGCACCGGGATCGCGCTGGCGCTGTCGGCGGGCGAGTTCTTCTCCTCGCTCGAACTGAGCACCCTGTTCGTGCTCTCGGTCGCCGAGGTCCACGGGGTCCAGCTCGACGAGATCGAACGGCGCCGGACGCTCGTCATGGGGATCCTGCTCGGCGAGTCCGGCTCCAAGACCATCGGCGAGGTCGCTGAGCGCACCGGCCGGCACCGGGCCCGCCAGCTCGTCAGCCAGGTGCCCGCGACGACCCTGAAGCAGACCAACGGTGTCCTGGGCAAGAATTTCATCACCAAGTACGGCACGAAGCAGGGGATCATCGTGCTCGGCCGAGTGGTCCCGTTCGGCATCGGCGCGGTGATCGGTGGCGGCGCCAACGCCACCGTCGCCACCCTCGCCGTCCGGGCCACCCGGCGCGCGTTCGGCCCGGCACCGCGGTCCTGGCCCGAGACGTCGTCGGAGCCCGCGCCGGAAACACCGCCGGGAGTCGTTCAGGGGATCGTGCTGGAGTCGAACCCCGAACCGAGACCGCCGACCCGCTGAGCACCGGGTCGGCGGACGTGCTGGGTTCAGGCGACGCCACGACGCCTCCGCTCCAGCGCGCGTTCCCGCCACTTGTCCAGCTCCACCAGGACGTACCCGACGACGCTCGCCGCCACCACCACACCCCAGTCCCACCAACCGAGGGGGCTCGTGTGGAACAGCGCGTTCATCGCGGGCAGGTAGGTGAACAGCAGTTGCAGCACGGCGGTCAGCGCGATCCCGCCCAGCAGCCAGGGGCTGCGGCTGAGTGGCACTCCGGGCCGGAGCTTCGTCAGCGACCGGCAGTTGAGCAGGTACGCGATCTGCACGGCCACGAAGACGTCGACCGCGACCGTGCGGGCCACCTCCAGCGGCGCGCCCGTCGCCAGCCACCAGTGGAACGCGCCGAACGAGGCACCGAGCAGGATCACGGAGACGAACAGGGTCCGCCGCACGAGCATCCCGGTGAGCAGGGGCAACGACGGCGGGAGGGGCGGTCTGCGCATCACGTCCGGCTCGCGCGGCTCGAACGCCAGCGTGAGACCCAGCGCGACCGCGGTGGTCATGTTGATCCACAGGATCTGCACCGGCAGGATCGGCAGCGCGGTGCCCGCCAGGATCGCGGCGAGGATCACCAGGCCCTCGGCCATGTTCGTGGGCAGGGTCCAGATGATGAACTTGCGCAGGTTGTCGAAGACCGAGCGGCCCTCCTCGACGGCCGCCCTGATGGACGAGAAGTTGTCGTCTGCCAGCACCATGTCCGCGGCCTGCTTCGCCACCTCCGTCCCACCGCGGCCCATCGCGACGCCGATGTCCGCGCGCCGCAGCGCGGGGGCGTCGTTGACGCCGTCGCCGGTCATGGCGACCACGTGCCCCCGCTCCTGGAACTCCGTGACGAGCCGCAGCTTCTCCTCCGGCGTCACCCTGGCGTGGACGCCGTCCTCGGGGATGTCGAAGGTCCGCGCGATGGCGCGCGCCGTCACCGGGTGGTCGCCGGTGATCATGCGGACGTCGACGCCCGCGGAGCGGCAGGCCCGGACGGCCTCGATCGCCTCGGGACGCGGCGGGTCGTGCATGGCCTGGAGGCCGAGCAGGTGGACCCGGCCGCGGAGGTTGTCCTCCGTCAGCTCGGTCCCTGCGGGCAGCCGGGCCGACCCCACGGCCAGGACGCGCAAGCCCGCCGAGGCGAGGTCGTCGGCCGCACCGTGCTCGCCGGGGTGCCCGGTCAGGTCGAGGACGCGTTCGACCGCACCCTTGAGGTACACCACGCCGCCCTCGTGGGAGGTGGCCATGTACTGGCGCTCGGAGGTGAACGGCAGCGCGTCGAGCCGGGCGGGGACGTCGGCCGCGGTCAGCCCGGCCTTGCGCGCGGACACGACGAGCGCGGCCTCGGTGGGGTCGCCGACCGCCGTCCAGGTCCCGTGCTCCCGCACGATCCGCGCGTCGTTGCACGCCAGGCCCGCGAGCAGGCACTCGCGCAGCGCGGGCGTCACGGTGTCCGAGAACGCCCCGTCCGGGTCGTAGCCGACACCGCTGACGTCGTAGGCCTTCCCGGCGACCACGACGGTGCGCACGGTCATCGCGTTGGCGGTCAGGGTGCCGGTCTTGTCGGTGCAGATCATCGTGGTGCTGCCCAGCGTCTCCACGGCGGGCAGCCGCCGGATGATCGCGTTGCGGCGGGCCATGCGGGCGACGCCGATCGCGAGCGTGACGGTGACCGCGGCGGGCAGGCCCTCCGGGATCGCGCCGACGGCCAGCGCCACGGCGGCGGTGACCATCTCGCTCAGCGGTTCGCCGCGCACCAGGCCGATCACCACGCTGACCGCGGCCAGCCCGAGGACGACCACCGTCAGCAGCTTGGCGAACCGGTCGAGCTTGCGGGTCAACGGGGTCCGCACGGTCGAGGTGCTGCCGACGAGCCGGTGCACCCGGCCGATCTCGGTGTCCGGCCCGGTGGCGACGACGACTCCGCGCGCGGTGCCCGCCGTGACCAGGGTGCTGGAGTAGGCCATGTTGACGCGGTCGGCCAGTGCGGTGTCCGACGGCAGCGCGACCGGGTCCTTCGCCACGGCCTGCGACTCGCCGGTGAGCGCCGACTCGTCGACCGCGAGTTCCCCGGCGCGCACGAGCCTGAGGTCGGCGGGCACCTGGTCGCCGGGTTCGAGCGCCACGAGGTCGCCGGGCACGAGGTCGTCGGAGGAGATCCGGGTCGCCTCGCCGCCGCGCACGACGGTGGCCTCGGTGCGGACCATGGCCACCAGCGCGTCGAGCGCGCGTTCGGCCCGGAGTTCCTGCACGAACCCGATCAGGGCGTTGACGACCACGACGGCGAACACGACCGAGGCGTCCACGGTCTCCCCGAGCGCCGCGGTCAGCACGGCCGCCCCGAGCAGGACGTAGATCAGCGGGTTGGTGACCTGGGCGAGGAGTTGGCGCGCCCACCCCCGACCTCGGGGCGGGGGCAGGGTGTTGGGTCCCAGTTCGGCCAGCCTGCGCCGGGCTTCCTCCGGTGGCAGACCGGTGTCCGCGTCGGTCTCGGCGAGCAGGACGACCTCGTGGACCGGCATCCCGTGGTGGACGGCGGTGTCGACGCGTTCCCCGGTGGCGAGTGGCACGGTCATCCCCGTCCGCTCGGGCGCAGGCCGCGCAGGAACGGGTCGACCGGCGAGGCGGGTACGACGCGCACGCGCGCGTCCACGACCTGGCAGCGGTCGCCGGTGGCGATCACCGGGTTGAGGTCCAGCTCGGCGACCTCCGGCACGAGTTCGGCCAGTCTCGCCACCCGCAGCAGGACCTCGCGCACCGGGGCCTCCGCCACGGTCTCGAACACGCCCCCCGCGGCCCGGAACCCGTGCAGCAGGTCGTCCGCGTCGGCGGCCGTCAGCGGGGCGAGCGCGGCGGCGCGGTCGTCGACGAGGTCGGTGTCGACACCGCCGAGCCCGGTCACCACCAGCGGCCCGAACTGCTGGTCGTTGACCACGCCCACCAGCAGTTCCCGGCCGGGGTCGGCCATCGGCTGGACGAACGCGCCGCGCAGCCGGTCACCGAAGAGCGACCGGAACCGGCTGAACGCGTCCGCGGCGGCGTCCGGGGTGTCCAGGTCGAGCACGACACCGCCTCCCTTGCTCTTGTGCAGCAGGTCCACGGCGATGGCCTTGAGCACGACGGGACAGCCGAACCCGCGCTGCGCCGCCGCCGTCGCCTCGGCCGTGGTCGTCACGATCCCGCCCAGCACCGGCAGCCCGAACGCGGCCAGCAGTTCGACGACCCGGTCCGGGTCCAGCCACCCGCCCCGCGGTTCGGCGGCCAGGTGGTCGGCCACGAGGGCGCGGGCCCTGCCGACGTCGATCCCGTCCACGTCGTCCCGCCGCTCCGGACGCGCCAGCCACTCCGCGCGTTCGGCGAGCGCCGCCAGCACGGCGGCGGCCTGCGCCGGGTCGCCGTAGCCCGGCACCGGCCCGGACCCGACCGCCCGCACCCGCCCCGCGTCGACGGCGAGGACGGGCTTGCCCGCCACCGGGTGGACCCCGCCGGACGGGTCGCCGAGAGCGGTGGGGACGGTGACGGCGATGACGGCGTCCACCGCGGGGTCCGCCGCCACCACGTTCAGGCAGCGGGCGAACGTCCGCTCGTTCACGACGGCGGTGGTGTCGACCGGGTTGTGGGCGCTGGCCGTGGTGGGCAGCAGCGCCCGCAGCGCGTTCACGGTCGTGGTCGACAGCTCGGCCACGTCGAGGCCTCCCCGCACGCACGCGTCGGCCGCCAGCACCCCCAGCCCGCCCGCGTTGCTCAGCACGGCGACGGCACGACCGGCGGGCAGCGGTTGGGTGTGCAGCGCGGCGAGCACGTCCACCAGCTCGGAGACCCCGTCCACCGCGGTGATCCCGGCCTGCCGGAACAGGGCGTCACGGGTGATCGCCGGCGTGGCCGTCGCGGCGGTGTGCGACGCCGCCGCGCGCTGCCCCGCCTCCGAGGAGGCCGACCGGATGGCCAGCACCGGCTTGCGCCGGGCGACCCGACGGGCCAGCCGGGAGAACTTGCGCGGGTTGCCGAACGACTCCAGGTACAGCACGACGGCACGCGTGCGCTCGTCGCGCTCCCACCACAGCAGCAGGTCGTTGCCGCTCACGTCGTACTTGTCACCCGTGGACACCAGGTTGGAGGTGCCGAGGCCGAGGGCGCGCAGCCGCTCCACCACGGCGATGGCGATCCCGCCGGACTGGGTCACCACACCGACGCCACCGGCGGTGGTGCGGGTGCGGGCGAACGTGGCGTCCAGGCTGACACCGGGCTCCCCGGTGGAGACGCCGAGGCAGTTCGGGCCGACGACGCGCATCCCGTGCTCGCGGACCGCGTCCGCGAGGCCCCGCGCCAGCTCCGGGTGCTCGGTGACCCCGGCGGTGATGACCACCAGCGCCTTCACACCCCGCCGTCCGCACTGCTCGGCGACCGCGGGCACCTGGTCCGCGGGCACGCACAGCACAGCCAGCTCCGGCACGTCCGGCACCTCCGCGACCGACGGGTAGCAGGTGACCCCGACGATCGAGGACGCGTGCGGGTTCACCGCGTGCAGCTCGCCGGTGAAGCCTCCGGCGACGAGGTTGCGCAGCACGGCGTTGCCGACGCTCGTCTCCTTGCGACCGGCGCCGACCACGACGACCGAGGTCGGTTCGAGCACCGCGCGCAGGCTGTTCACGTCGGCGGTCAGCTCGCGGTCCGCGACCGCGTCGAGGTAGGACTCCACCGGTTCCAGCCCGAGGTCGACGTGCACCACGTCCCCGTCGGCGGTCACCGTCCACACCAGACCCATGTCCGTGAAGACCCGCAGCATCCGGGAGTTGATGGTCATCACGTCCGCGACGAAGCGCCGCACCCCGCGGCGGACGGCGAGGGAGCGGAGGCGTTCGAGCAGCAGCGTGCCGACCCCGTGCGCCTGGTCGGCGTGCGACACCACCAGCGCCACCTCGGCCTCGGACGGCTCGTCCAGGACGATGCAGCTCGCCGCGCCGAGCAGCGCACGGCCGCGGAACGCCCCGACCGTGACGTGGTCCGCGCCGTCCGGCGTGGCCATCCGGCCGACGAAGTCCTCCAGCTGCCGGGGCGAGGTCGAGAAGAACCTGAGGTAGCGGTCCTCCAGGGGCAGCGACTCGTGCAGCGCCAGCAGCGCGCCGACGTCACCCACCCCCAGCTCCCGCACCGACACCACCGTTCCGTCGGTCAGCAGGGCGCGGTCGGGTTCGAGGTTCACGGCCACGGCGAGACCTCCTGTGCGGTCCGGTCGGGCGGCGTCACAGCAGCGGGCCGGGGGTGATCGGCGCGCCGGAGCGCAGTGAGCGCTCGTGGTGCGCCACCGCGGTGGGGTCGTTGACCACCACGACCGGGCAGGACGCGTGGCGCACGCAGTGCAGGCTCACCGAACCCAGCAGTGCCGCCGCGACCGCGCCGAGCCCGCGACGGCCGACCACCAGCAGCGAGGCGTGCTCCGAGGCCTCGACGAGGGCCTGCCTCGCCTCCTCGGTGGCCGCGACGGTGCGGATCTCCACCGCCGTGGCCAGTTCCGCCACGGCGGTGTCGAGCACCTGCTGCTGCGCGGCGCGCAGTTCCTCGGGCAGCATCCCGATCATCACGTCGATCGGCACCGCGCCGACGGCCATGCCGAAGTCCCGGTGCTGCCCGGTGACCGCCTCGACCGCGCACCCGCGCCGCTCGGCCTCCTCCACCGCCCACGCCAGGGCCGCCCGGCTCGCCGGGGACCCGTCCACGCCGACCACGATCGGCCGGGAGTCGATGTCGTCCATGGTCCACTCCTCCTGCTGCTGGTTGCCACCGAGCTTCGCCGCCGGGCCCGGCGCGAGGTCAGTGGCGGCGGTCCCGCGTGGTCGGGACCTTCGACCCTTCGGCCGCCGCCGCGGGTGTCGCGGTCACGACGAGTCGCTCGTGGTGCGCACGGTCGCGGTCGAGACGCCCAGCACCCCTTCGGCCAGCGCGGTGACGACCCGCTGGACCTCGGCGTCGACGAACTCGGTGCCGATGGTCACCTCGCCGTCGCGCACGGACACCGACCAGCCGCCGGGCCCGCCGTAGACCTCCAGCCGGTGCCGCACCTCGGCGGCGATGTCGGTGTCCGTCCTGGCCAGACCGCGGACCAGGTCCCGGCGCGTGACCACGCCGACGACCCGCGAGCCGTCGACGATCGGCAGGCACCGCACGCGGTCGTCGAGCATGACCCTGGCGAGCAGCGCGGCGGGCGTCCCGACCGGCATGCCGAAGGCGGGCGAGGTCATCACCTCCTCGACGGGGGCGCCGAGCGACTCGGAGTCCGTGCCGTACCTGACGCGCAGCAGGTCCGCCTCCGCCACGATGCCGACCACGCGCTGAGCGTGGTCGACGACGGGCAGCGCGGTGAACCCGTGCGAGGCCAGCAGCGCCGCCGCCTCGCGGATCGGCACGCCGGGCGTCACGGTCACCGCCGGGCGGCTCATGATGTCCTGGGCCAGCACGGGGTTCCTCCTCCTCGTCGCTCCCCCGGCGGGCCGGTCACGCCCGCGCCCTCTCCTCGTCGTCCTCGGTGGCGACCCGCTCGATCCCCGGCGGCAGCACGACGACGGGGACGTGCGACCGCCGGACGCACGCCGAGCTGACCGAGCCGAGCACGACCTTGCGGAAGCGTTCGCCCCGGTGGCCCGCGACCACCAGCAGCGCCGCGTCGCTCGCGGCCCGCACCAGCGCGCCCGCCGGGTCGCCCTCGGCGGTGACCTGCTCGACCGGGGGCGCCGAGGGCCGTCCGGCGACGGCGGTGCGCACGGCGTCGTCGAGCGCCCTCTCGGCGTTGTCCCGCGTCTCCTGGAGGGTCGTCGGCGCCCAGTCCGACATCGGCTCGAAGCTCCACACCCGCACGGCGCGCACGGCGCACCCGCGGATCAGCGCCTCGTCGAGCGCCCACTCCAGCGCGTGCCGGGCCGCCTCGGACCCGTCCACTCCGACGACGACCGGCTTCCGCTCGTCCATCACGCCTCCCGCTCCTCCGACTCCCGCTCCTGCGGTACCAGCCTGGAACCGGACGCGGACGCGCAACAGGACCGAAGGTCCACGGCGCGGGGACCGGAATACCCTCCCCGCCACCGGGCGCGGGGAGGGTATTCGGAAGCACCCGAACCCGGCGCGGCCCAGGGGAAGAAGTCCCGTACCCGGCGGGTCGGACGACGGTGGCCGAATCCCGTTCCGCGCGATCGGATGGACGTGCGGGCGGAACCCCGCCCGCCTGGCAGGAGGAGGCGGCATGTCCACGACGAACCACGGGCACCGGGCGCCGGAGGAGCACGACCGCGGCGCCCACGTCGACCGACGTCCCCGAGGTCGCGGCGGTGGTCACGACCTCCTCGCGTGCCGAGGGGTGAGGCCATGACCGCGCGCAGGTCCGACCCGGCACGGGCGCGGGAGGCCGCTCGCGCGGCGCTCGACGAGATCGGCGCGCACCGCGCGCGGGCGCGGAAGCTCACCGTGCGGTGCTCCAGGGGCCACCACGTGGCCGCGGTGTACGCCACGTCGGCGGGTCTGGTGTACGCGTCGTGCACGAGGGCCCGCGCGCACGGGTCGCGGGACTTCGCCGACGTGCCCCGCGCCGCCGGGTCACGCCGGGACGAGCAGGTCGACCTGCTCCAGCGCGACGACCCGCTGGTGGACGACGCGCTGCCCGCCTCGTGCGAGTGCGGTCCGCGCGTGCTGTCCAGGAGCGACCTGCTCCGGGCGGTGGCCGAGCACAGGCGGCGGTTCGAGGTGACCTGACGAGCCGGGGCCGGCGCCGGACCGCTACTCCCGCATCCGCCTGCGGATCGCCCGCAGGTAGACCCCGACCGGCATCCCGGTGACCAGGCGGCCCTCCTGCGCGAACGAGGTGCGCTCGTCGAGGAAGCGCAGCGCGGGCTCCGCCGAACAGCCGCGGAACAGCGCCGCGAACGCGCGCTCCAACTGGCGGGGCTCGCGGGTGACCACGTCGAGCAGGGCGCCGTCGAACAGGCGGTGCCTCGCGCTCTCGGCTGGGAGGTCGAACGGGTGGCCGTGCTCGACCAGCGACCGCGCGACGGCGGCGCTGTCGCGCTGCACCCGCTGGTAGGAGTAGCCGGTGCTCGCCTTCACCATGCCGCCCGGCGTGCCGATGGCCAGCACGTCGCCCCGGCGGCGCGGCACCGCGCCCGCCGACAGCGGCAGCACGGCGCCCTCCTCGTGCAGCACCTCCCACTCCGCCGCGCCCAGGACGTCGGCCAGGTGCTCCGCCAGTGCGGCGCGCTGGACGTCGACACCGGGCAGCGGCCCGTGCGGGGGCGCGAAGGCCGTGTGCTCCACCAGCGCCTCGGTCGCCGAGAACGGGAGCACGTGGACGAAGGCGGCGGGCCCGGCCCGGCTCGTGCGGAAGTCGAACAGGGTGGGCGCCTCCGGGTCGAACACCGGGCGCGCGGTGCGGACGCGACGGCCGCGGAACACCAGGCGCGCGTCCACCGGCGGCGGTTCGGGCGGCCCGAGGACGCTGTCGAACACCCAGCGCGCCGCGACCTCCTCGCCGTCCACGACCACGCGCGTCCGGCCGGGCGGGCCGACGACCCGGTCGACGTGACCGCGGCGGAAGTCGAAGCGCCCCAACGGCAGCGCGAGCGCGCGGACGACCCGGTCCAGGTCGGTGCCCCGCACCACCAGGTACCGGTAGCGGCCGAGCGGGAGGGTGCGGGTCCGACCGTCCACGTGCACCCGGACGCGGTCGAACGCGCTGGACACCGCGGCGTCGAGCGGGCCCGGCCGGTCGGCCCACGAGGACCAGGCGACGGTGTCGAGCGGACGGCGGCCGTCGTCGACGACCACCACCCGCCCGTGCCACCGGGGTTCGAGGGCGAGGTGGCCCGCGAGCGCCAGCCCGCTCAGGC